>JAFRMZ010000149.1 GCA_017430465.1 Oscillospiraceae bacterium | reverse complement strand
TCATTCGGAACATAATTCCACAAAAAACATTGACTTTCATGATATAATATGCTATAATATTACAAGAAGGGAGTTTTTTATGATGGAAACAAGAGTCGCCATTATCGGCATTATCGTTTCAGAACCGGAACAGGCCAGCAGACTGAATGCCGTTCTGCATGAATATGGAGAATATATCATCGGCAGAATGGGCATCCCGTACCGTCAGAAGGGGATTCAAATCATCAGCGTGGCGATTGATGCCCCCCAGACTGTTATCAGCGCACTGTCCGGAAAAATCGGCAGGCTGAAAGGCATTTCTGCCAAAACTGCCTATTCGGATGTGATTACTAAACCGGAAACATGACAAAAACCGCCGGAGCGTGAAAACTCCGGCGGTTTTTTATCATATTTTGGAGGATTATAATAACGAACGGTATAATGCTTTGATTTCTTCGACAGAAGTATCACGGGGATTTCCCGGACGGCAGGCATCTGCATAGGCGGATTCTGCAAGAAAATCAATATCTTCCGGCTTGACGATTTCTTTCAGGTCTGCCGGAATGCCGACATCTTCAGAAAGCTTACGGACAGCATCAACAGCCGCCCTGCGGTATTCTTCAACAGTCATGGTTTCCGTGCCTTCTACACCCATAGCGGCAGCGATATATCTGAATTTATCACCCGTTTCCGGAGCATTGTACTCCATCACGGTCGGCAGGATAATCGCATTGGCAACACCGTGAGGCGTATCATAGAGTGCGCCCAGCGGATGCGCCATAGAATGCACAATGCCAAGCCCGACATTGGAAAAGCCCATGCCGGCAATATACTGTCCGAGTGCCATGCCCTCACGGCCTTCGGGGTCATTGGCAACTGCTTTTCTCAGAGATTTGGCAATGATTTCAATCGCTTTCAGATGAAACATATCTGTCATTTCCCATGCAGCCTTAGTCGTGAAGCCTTCAATAGCGTGAGTCAGGGCATCCATGCCGGTGGCGGCTGTCAGGCTCTTGGGCATAGTGCTCATCATATCGGGGTCGATAAAGGCAACCACCGGAATATCATGCGTATCGACACAAACCATTTTCCGGTTTTTTTCTTCATCTGTAATTACATAGTTAATCGTTACTTCCGCCGCAGTGCCGGCAGTTGTCGGAACGGCCAGAATCGGTACGCTTCTGTTGGGAGTTGGGGCGACACCTTCCAGACTGCGCACATCTGCAAATTCCGGATTCTTGATGATAATTCCGATTGCCTTGGCAGTATCCATAGAAGAACCGCCTCCGACAGCAATAATATAATCCGCACCGGATGCCTTGTAGGCCACAACGCCTGCCTGTACGTTCTCAATTGTCGGATTCGGTTTGATTTCAGAATAGATTTCATAGGGCATGTCATTTTCTTCCAGAATTTTTGTCACTTTGGAAGTCACGCCGAATTTAATCAGGTCGGGGTCGGAGCAGAGAAATGCCTTTCTGAACCCTCTGTTTCTGACTTCTCCGGCAATTTCGGCCACTGCACCTGCACCATGATAGGATATTTCATTTAATACAATTCGATTCGCCATAATAAAAAACATCTCCTGTAAGCGAAATTTATAAGATATAGATATATTATACCATAATTTTAATGATTTGTCAATAGTATTTTAGTATAATGTTACAAAACGGCGAAATTTCGCATTCGCAGAAAAAAAGACAAATATTTAAAATTTTCTCTTGCATTTTTTATGATTTTGTGCTATGATATTAAGTAAGCATAAATATCATAACATGCCAAAAAATTTTTTCGTGCCAATGCACGGCCAAGGAGAGTTTACACATGCCAAAGAAACAGGACATTCACAAGATTATGATTATCGGCTCTGGCCCTATTATTATCGGTCAGGCCTGCGAGTTCGACTATTCAGGCACACAAGCCTGCAAAGCACTCAGAAAGCTTGGATATGAAATTGTTTTGGTCAATTCCAATCCGGCAACTATCATGACAGACCCCGATGTGGCAGATATTACTTATATCGAACCGCTGAATCTGTCCAGACTCACCCAGATTATCGAAAAAGAAAAACCGGATGCCCTTCTGCCGAACCTCGGCGGTCAGTCCGGCCTGAACCTCTGCTCCGAACTGGCAAAAGCCGGCGTTCTGGAAAAGAACAATGTACAGGTTATTGGTGTACAGGTCGATGCTATCGAACGTGGTGAAGACAGAATCGAATTCAAGAACACCATGAATCAGCTCGGCATTGAAATGCCCCGCAGTCATGAAGCTTATTCTGTAGAAGAAGCTGTCAAGATTGCAGAAGAACTGCATTATCCGGTAGTTCTGCGTCCGGCCTATACCATGGGCGGTGCAGGCGGCGGCCTTGTGTATAACGTGGAAGAACTGAAAACTGTCTGCGCAAGAGGCTTGCAGGCTTCTCTGGTACATCAGGTGCTTGTCGAAGAATGTATCAGCGGATGGGAAGAACTCAAACTCGAAGTTGTCCGTGATGCGGATAATAATATCATTACAGTATGCTTTATCGAAAACATCGACCCCATCGGCGTGCATACAGGCGACTCCTTCTGTTCTGCCCCGATGCTGACAATTTCCGAAGAAGTACAGAAAAAATTACAGGAATATTCCTACAAGATTGTAGAAGCTATTCAGGTTATCGGCGGATGTAACTGCCAGTTTGCACACGACCCCATTTCCGGCAGAATTGTCGTGATTGAAATCAATCCGAGAACTTCCCGTTCTTCTGCACTGGCCTCCAAGGCAACCGGTTTCCCAATTGCACTGGTATCTGCAATGCTGGCCTGCGGTCTGACTCTGAAAGAAATTCCCTGCGGTAAATACGGCACACTGGATAAATACGTTCCGGACGGCGATTATGTGGTTATCAAGTTCGCAAGATGGGCTTTCGAGAAGTTTAAGGGCGCAGAAGACAAGCTCGGCACGCAGATGAAAGCGGTCGGCGAAGTAATGAGCATCGGCAAAACCTATAAAGAAGCATTCCAGAAAGCTATCAGAAGCCTTGAAACCGGCCGTTACGGTCTCGGCTTTGTAAAGAATTTCCGTGATAAATCCAAAGAAGAACTGCTTGCAATGCTCAACGTTCCCACAAGCGAACGCCAGTTCATCATCTATGAAGCTCTCAGAAAAGGCGCAACTGTTGAAGAAATCTTTGAACTGACCAAAATTAAGCATTATTTCCTGAACCAGATGCTCGAACTTGTTCAGGAAGAAGAAGAACTCCTGAAACTCAAAGGCTCTGTTCCGGCAGTTCCGGTTCTGAAACAGGCAAAGCTTGACGGCTTCAGCGACAGATATTTGAGTATGCTTCTGGAAGTGCCGGAAGAAGAAATCAGAAATGCCAGATTACAGGCCGGTATCCGTCAGGCTTGGGAAGGCGTTCATGTCAGCGGTACGGAAAATGCAGCCTATTATTATTCTACCTATCATCTGAGCGAAGACAAGAGCCCCTGCAATACCGAAAAACCGAAAATTATGATTCTCGGCGGAGGTCCTAACAGAATCGGTCAGGGTATCGAATTTGACTATTGCTGTGTTCATGCCGCACTTGCCCTCAAAAAGCTTGGCTTTGAATCTATTATCGTCAACTGCAATCCGGAAACGGTTTCTACTGACTATGATACTTCCGATAAACTCTATTTTGAACCGCTGACACTGGAAGATGTACTCAGCATTCACGAAAAAGAAAAGCCGGTCGGCGTAATTGCACAGTTCGGCGGCCAGACACCTCTGAACCTCGCAAACGACCTGAAAAAATACGGTGTCAAGATTCTCGGCACATCTCCCGAAACTATCGACCTTGCAGAAGACCGTGACCATTTCCGTGCTATGATGGAAAAACTCGAAATCCCGATGCCGGAATCCGGTATGGCCGTAACTGTCGAAGATGCACTCGAAATCGCAAATAAAATCGGTTATCCGGTTATGGGGCGTCCTTCTTATGTACTCGGCGGACGGGGTATGGAAATTGTTCACGATGACGAAATGATGAAAGTCTATATGTCCGCTGCTGTCGGTGTGACTCCGGACAGACCGATTCTGATTGACAGATTCCTGAATCACGCAACGGAATGCGAAGCCGATGCTATCTCTGACGGTACAAACTGCTTTGTTCCGGCTGTTATGGAACATATCGAGCTGGCAGGCGTACATTCCGGCGACTCCGCCTGCATTCTGCCTTCCAAGAATCTCTCTGAAAAGCAGATTGCTACTATCAAGGAATATACTAAGAAAATCGCTGTGGAAATGGGCGTCTGCGGTCTGATGAACATGCAGTATGCTATCGAAGGAGATACAGTTTATGTACTCGAAGCCAATCCGAGAGCTTCCAGAACTG
>JAFRMZ010000148.1 GCA_017430465.1 Oscillospiraceae bacterium | reverse complement strand
TGTGCAGCCATCAGACAGCTTGCCATTTTGGTGATATACTGGGAAGCATTATCAGAAGTTCTGCTCATGTCGACAGGTTTGAGAGAAACGCTCTTAGTTCTGTCATCCACCTGAGAAACAGTACCTTTCATGGTGATAACTTTATAGCCGGTTTCTGTCTTGGCATAACCGTAATAATAAACATCGCCCTGTGTACCGAAGAAGCAGAATGTGCTGTAATCCACGCCGTCAACGACCTGATAGCCACTGTAGATGCCCCATTCATTTGCCATAAATGCAATATTTTCCGAGCCTGCCTGATTAGTGATGTAATTATCATCCATCAGAACGAGATTCTGTGCGCTTGTTTTGACATATTCCACTGCGCCGGACAGTGCACCGCCACCGCTGATAGCAGAATAATCTGCCATTGTACCGCCGTAAGCCTGTACGAAACTGCCGAGACTTGCGCTAAACACCTTCATCATACCGGTCATGGTACTGTCAGCAAGGCTCATATCGAAGCCGAACAAGTTCATTGTACCGATAGCACGTTCTGTTTCTGTTGTTTCGCCGTCCGCATAGGTAATATATACCATAGTATCGTTAGAAACCACAACAGCCATACCTTCATCAGCCTGCACGTTGAAATAAACTGTTGCGAGATTGCCTTCATCATTCAGACCGTAGAAGGAAATATCCTTGCCGTCTTTCAGTGCGCCGTCTGTAATGCTGATTTGATGCTGATAATCATAAAAGCTATAAGTATCGCCGTCTACAGTATACGCATAATTTTCGGCAGCGACAATATCTTCATTGATTGCTTCCGCATCGGATGCACTGGAAACCATGGATACAGTGGAAGTTCCGGCCAGCATACTGATAGTCATCATGGCGATGAGTAAATTTCTCATTTTTTTCATAATACACAACTCCTTTAAATTTTTGTTAATATTTTTTATGTATTTCGTTGTATTTATTTTAACACTTTTTTAAAAATTTGTCAAGTGTTTTCTGAATAAATAATGAACAAACTTGATGTGCGATTTCTATGCACTGCGCTAATGAATACAGAAAAATATTAACTTTGTGTATTTTATTTGTTTGATATGAACAAAAACAAGAACATTTACAGAACGAAATTATCATTTTCTTTCTTAAACGAGTATCTCTTTTATGAAATAAATATGAACAGGAATCTGACAAAATGCAGAAACCTGTTCACATTTTGTATAGAAAATTAATCTATCGTTTCCAGCCCTTCTGCCTCAAAAGCCTGTTTCAAGTCATGAATCAGGTCGTTCTTGTCTTCGATGCCGATTGCTACACGGTAGAATCCGTTATGGAATTCTTCCGGATACAGATACATTCTTTCATCATCTTCGCCAAGGAATACAATCAAAGATGCCGCATTGCCCAAAGATACCGCAGAGGTAAAAATATTCAGGTGTGTCACAACTCTGTTATACAAATCATGTTCGCCGTTCAGGCCGAAGCTCAGAACACCGCCGAATCCGTGTTTCATCTGTTTTTTGGCGAGTTCATGACCCTTATGGGATTTCAGTCCCGGATATGCCACAAAGCTTACACAGGGCTGACGTTCGAGCCATTCTGCAACAGCAAGGGCATTATCATTATGCACCTGCATTCTCAGCGGAAATGTAGTACAGCCTCTCTGAATCAGCCATGCATTGAACGGACTGATGCACCCGCCGATGTTTACCTGTGCCTGATACCGGATTTGTTCCATATCTTCATGTGCACCGATAATTGCACCGCCCATGGAATCGCCGTGACCGTTGATGTACTTTGTCAGGCTTTCTACAACGAAATCCACACCATATTCAAGCGGTCTTGTATTATAAGGCGATGAGAATGTATTATCCGCAGAAACCAGAATTCCATGTTCATGCGCCAGCTTGACAATTGCTTCAATATCGCAGATGCAGAGTGTCGGATTGCCCGGTGTCTCGAAATGAATCAGTTTGGTATTAGGTCTGATTGCTTTCTTGATTTCTTCAACATCTGTACAGTCTACGATAGAAGTTTCAATCCCCCACTTTTCGTTCCAGAGCTCATGGAAAATTCTGTAAGTTGCAATATAAGTTACAGTTGAGAAAATGACATGGTCACCTTTTTTCAGCTTTGTAAAGAACAGCGCAGACAATGCAGCTACACCGGAAGCGAGAACCACACAGTCCTCACCGCCTTCGAGATTGGCAATTTTCTTTTCCAGCATTCCCTGATTGACACCGCCGTTTCTGGTGTAGATATTTGCTTCACTGGCTGACCAGTTCATCTGGGAAGCATCATACGGAAGCAGAAAGCTGTTTGCCATGTAGACCGCCGGCTCAATCGCTCCGGTAGCAGTATCGGCATCGTTTCCGACATGGATAGCTCTTGTTGTAAAGCTGAGTTCATCGTAATTCTTACTCATGTTAATTCATTCTTCCTTTCAGAAATTTGATATTGCATTTTAATTTTTAAAGTACGAATCTTATTATATCACATTTTCCCTCTCTGTTTGTGAACAAATTGTGAACTTTCAGAAATCCGCTTGACAATTCTGAAAGGATATGCTATACTATGATTACAACGTAGAAATCTGCGTTGAATTTATCATTGAGGTGATATGATTATGCCCGTTATTTCTTTAAGAGTTTCTCAAAAGCAATATGATACACTCCAGAAAGAAGCAAATCAGAATAATATGCCCGTTTATGCCTATATCATGAACAAGCTGTTTCCCTTGTCAGTTTCTTCCGATAAACTGAGCATCGAACAGGTTATGAAGCGCATTTCTTCTTTAAAATCCGGAGAAGAATTCACCATCGAAAAGCTGTACACTCCAGAAGAATGGAACATTTTCAGCAACAAGGAAACCATCGGCAGAATTTTTCGCCAGCAAAGCAAGATTCCCGATTCCTGCGTAGACCAAACTGTCGAATTTGTCCAAAAAGTTTCCGGAAAATCTGCCGTTTACAGAAAAAAATAAAATCAGTCACACGGAAAAGCCCTCCGGCATATACTGTATTATTCCAATCTATAAAAGAGGTGTATGCTGTTATGCTGTTGACTGTATTCAGCAGATTATTTTTCTGGATTCTCCACGCAGATACGCCGAATCTGTTTCCGAAGCCTCTTAAATCCGAAGAAGAATCCGCTTGTTTTGAAGCCATGGAATCCGGCAGTCAGAAAGCACGCCACAAACTGATTGAACACAATCTCCGGCTGGTAGCGCATATCGTCAAAAAATATCACGGAAGTGAAGAACAGGAAGAATTAATTTCCATCGGGACATTCGGCTTAATCAAGGCGGTTGATACATTTGATTATCACAAGAACACAAAATTTTCTACTTATGCTTCCCGATGTATTGAAAATACAACACATTGAATCTGACTGCAAAAGATGAATTAAACCAAAATATCCCCATTCTTCCCACTAAATTACACAATCTATATCTACTGACCTATTATCAAAACAACTTCTCTCCCTCTTTATCACAAGCACCCCTCTACATACATCAATTCAAGTTTTATAATAATAGGTATCTCCCTGAATCTCAGGACTTCCTTATAAACCACCCTGACCCCTCTGTACTGCCTACCTCTCTTAAATTAAAATGGTACAGGTGTATAAATGGTTATTTTCAAAGGGATATTGCAGACTATCTTCATATTTGGCGTAAAACCTATAGCAACTATGAGAAAGAAAATTACCTAATTGCCTTTCCCCCTGATAAAATTAAACTGCTCTGTAAACTATATAACCTTGTACCTGCTGACCTGCTTGATGATTATAACTTATTCTTATATTATAATTATCATGATAAAATATTGAAACAATACCGCCTTGACCATAACTACACACAAGCTCAATTTGCTAATATCTTAGGCATTGTTACTCACACTTATGCTCAGTATGAAAGATTAGAAGTCACCCCAACCAAGACCATTTACGAAAATATATTTAAAAATAAAGTGACAGGGTAAACATTTCACCCTGCCACTTTAAACCACTTTACTCAGTTTAAACTGTTACCTGTAATTTCTCAATAAGCTTTTCTAT
>JAFRMZ010000147.1 GCA_017430465.1 Oscillospiraceae bacterium | reverse complement strand
GTGTCGATGGCATCCATACCACGGACAAGACCGTCAGTGCTTCCCATAGAAATACATCTGACAATATCATCACCGATATGCTGAGCGACTTCGATGACAAGCTGTTTGCCGTTGTTATCGACAGTAATTGCGTTAAGCAGACGGGGGAGCTGGTCTTTGGGAAAACGAACGTCCACGACAGCACCGATAATCTGCACGATTTTACCAATATTCTGCATGATAATATCCTTTCTATCAGTTTTTGGAAATTTATGTTTCTTGTTATTTTTACATTCCTGAGAGAAATCAGAATTTATTAGTTAAGCCGTGTTATGTCAGAAGGGAAAATATCTTCAAAATTTCCGTCAATGAATTTTAAAACGGCTCTATATGTGATTCTGGTATTAAAAATTTTATAATGGAAATCACTTGTTTCTGAAAAAGGTCTGACAATTACGGATTGTGAAGTATTCTCAAAAGTAATTCTATACATGTTCTGATAGGTTAATTCGATATTTTGACAATTGTTAATAATATCTTTTATTTTCTGTTTAAGTTCGGGATTATTTCTTGCATGATTTAGCCAATCATAGGTCATTTCCATTTCTTATCTTCTCCAAATTCTGATTACCAAATAAAAGGCAATAATCTGTATTTTACTTTCTTTTGATATTCCGTATAGCCGGAAAGTCCTTCTTCCAGAATTTTTTCTTCATTCCGGATTCTCATAATGATGATAACCGGATAGAATAAGAAAATCACAAACGAAATCAGTGAACCTAATATCAGGGGGATTGACAGGAACATCAGGATAGTTGCGGTATACATCGGATGACGGACAATGCCATATAATCCAGTATCAATAATTTTCTGATTTTCCTGCACTTCGACAGTTCGGGAGAGATAAGCATTTTCTCTGAGAACTTCGGCATACATGCCGTAACCTAACAGAAATACCAGAGAAAAAATAATTACAAACCAGTCGGAGAGTATCAGCCACTGAAAACGGTAATTCAGTCCGGCAGTCACAAATCCGAGCAGAAACATGATTCCGCTGAATGCAACCACTTTTTTCTGGTCAGATTCGGCTTCTTTGGCATTCAGTCGTTTTTGCAGGAGTTCCGGATTTTTCAGCATCAGAACAATTCCCATTATCAGCATAGGGATGAATAACACACCGATAAAAATCCAGCCGTTTTTATAATGCAGTGTTCCGGCAGGAAGAAATAGCAATGCCGAAATCAGAATGAATCCTGCCAGAAATTTTATAATTGCCTGAATAAATAATTTCTGATTCATGATAATTACTGCTGTGCATTCGCACCGCTGACGATTTCGGTAAGTTCCTGTGTGATAGCACCTTGACGGGCACGGTTATACTGTAATGACAGGTTATCAATCATTTCAGTAGCGTTATCAGTAGCGTTTTCCATAGCAGTTCTTCTTGCAGCCTGTTCAGATGCGAACGATTCAACAATCGCACCATAGAGCAGACTGGCGACATAACGGGGGACGAGCTTATCAAATACTTCTTCCGGAGAGGGTTCATATTCGACTGCGCACCGTCTG
Organism: Oscillospiraceae bacterium; assembly: GCA_017430465.1. Classification (GTDB taxonomy): domain Bacteria; phylum Bacillota; class Clostridia; order Oscillospirales; family Ruminococcaceae; genus UBA3855. The sequence continues at coordinate 3,998 of JAFRMZ010000147.1, read as the reverse complement.
GGATGACTGCCGGGCATTTCATCCAGCGGAATGACTTCCATTTTCTGCGCCACCTGCATGATAGGCGATACATAGTTTGTGAAAACTATCTCGACCGTCTGGAGTGATTCATGACGCTTGTAGGTATTCAGAATCAGTTCCGCCATATCCATAGCAAGATAGATATTCATGTGTTCGGCGATATGGTCATAAGCTTTCAGAATCTTGACATCCCGATTCTCGAAATAATCGACAGCTTTCTGACCGATTGGCATTACAATAGGATTTCCGCCCTGTTTTTTAATCTCATTGATTCTTGCCTGAGCGATTTTGAGAACATTCGAGTTAAAACCACCTGCAAGACCTCTGTCTCCGGCGATGACAATTAACAGGCAAGCACCAGTATCAGTACGTTTCCGGACAAACTGGGAATTGAAATACGGGTCTTCGGCAGCGATTTCGGCCATGAGCTTGTAAGTGGCCTCGAAAAAAGGCTGAGCGGCTTCAGCACGTTCTTTCGCTTTTCTTAACTTGGAAGATGCGACAAGTTCCATTGCCTTTGTAATCTGCATCGTACTCTGAACGCTGTGAATCCGGCGTTTAATATCTTTCAGATTTGCCATAATATCACCACTGCTTATTGAACTCGGTCAGGGCTTCACCGAGAGCGGTTTCATTTTCCTTTGTGAGGTCTTTTGTGGAAAGAATAGAATTCAGGATTTCGGGATGTGATTCTGCAAGGAATGAGAATAATTTTTCCTGATATTCTTTGATTTTCGTAACCGGAATCTGATTCAGATAGCCCTTGGTAACTGCATAGATGATGCAGACTTGCATTTCTACCGGAACAGGAGCATTTCTGTCCTGTTTGAGAACTTCTACGATACGTTCGCCCATAGCAAGACGGTTTTTCGTATCTTCATCGAGGTCAGAGCCGAACTGTGAGAAAGCCTGTAATTCTCTGTACTGAGAGTAAGATAATTTCAGCGAGCCGGAAACTTTCTTCATGGCTTTAATCTGGGCTGCACTTCCGACACGGGATACTGAAATACCCGGATTCACGGCAGGACGTACACCAGCATTAAACAAATCCGTTTCCAAGAAAATCTGACCGTCAGTGATAGAAATCACATTTGTCGGGATATAGGCAGAAACGTCACCGGCCTGTGTTTCGATAATCGGCAGAGCCGTCAGAGAACCTCCGCCATAGTTTTCGTTATAACTGCAAGCTCTCTCCAATAATCTGGAATGCAGATAGAAAACATCACCGGGGAAGGCTTCACGTCCCGGCGGACGCTTCAAAAGCAGAGAAAGTGCACGGTAAGCAACAGCATGTTTCGATAAGTCATCATAAACGCAGAGAACGTCTTTCCCCTGGTCGAGGAAATATTCACCCATCGCACAGCCGGAATAAGGAGCAATATACTGCAAGGGGGCGAGTTCGGAAGCGGTTGCAGATACAATGATAGTATAATCCATAGCACCGGCTTTCCGGAGCGTTTCGGCAACGTTTGCAACGGTCGAGCGTTTCTGACCGATGGCAACATAGATGCAGATAATATCCTGACCCTTCTGATTGATGATAGTATCAAGGGCGATAGCTGTCTTGCCGGTTTGTCTGTCACCGATGATTAATTCACGCTGACCTCTGCCGATAGGAATCATGGAGTCGATAGCTTTAATTCCTGTCTGCAAGGGCTTGTGAACAGATTTTCTTGTGATAACGCCGGAAGCGACTTTTTCAATCGGGGCACGCTTGGTAGTGTTGAGAGCACCTTTGCCGTCAATCGGCTGTCCCAGAGCATTGACAACTCTGCCGAGCAGTTCATCACCGACAGGAACAGACATGATTTCGCCTGTTCTCTTGACGGAAGAACCTTCTTTAATATCTTCATCAGAACCGAGCAGAACTGCGCCGACACTGTCCTGTTCGAGGTTGAGTGCCATGCCGTAGATACCGTTTTCAAACTGAATCAGTTCGCCGGACATGCATTTTTCGAGTCCGTGAATGGTGGCGATACCGTCACCGACTGTGATAACTGTACCAACATCAGACAAGGAAATCTGTGCATGATAGTTCTTAATCTGGTCTTTGATAATGCTGGATATTTCATCCGGTCTTAAATTCATAGAGAAAATCACACCTCTTTCTCATAAAATTATTTATCTGATTTATCAGAATTTTGATTCTTATTTTTTTTGATAAAATCGCAGTAAAGTGTATATGCAATTTCCCAGTAGCCGTAATCCAGAAGGAAAAGCAGGCAGAGCCATCGGCATGGGGAGACAAGTCCGGCGATAAACAGGAAGAATCCGCCGAATAACGGCACACCGGAGATATGCTTTTTCTCTTTCCTGCTGGCAAATAAAGCACCGTAAGTGAGGATTAAACATAGCACCCCGAAAAATGCAATAAATGCATACGCATACCAGCGGACTTTAATAATATTTGCTTCCATGTTACTGCTGAGCAAAAGCCTGCATTCTGGATTTAATAGAATTATCCATTCTGGTATCACCGTACTGGACGACCATACCGCCCATCAGGGATTTGTCAACGGATTCACGGAGCAGAATGCTCTTGCCGAGTTTCTGCTGTAATTTTTCTTTCAGGGCGGTTCTCTGCGAATCTTCCAGCGGAACGGCGGATGTCACAAAGACTTCGGCAATCGAGAATGCTTCATAATAGAGCTTATTGAAAGCGTTCCGGATTTCGGAAATCCTGTTGATTCTGCGCTTTTCCACCAGAAGGCAGAGAAAGTTTTCAGTGATGCCCTGTTCTTCACCGATGATTTTCTGCAAAACAGAAATCCGTTCGGAAAGTTCCAGTGTCGGCACATCCAAAAGCGAAATCAGTTCGGGATATTGCAGAATCAAATCCGTCACCTGATTCAGTTCCTGATAGATGCGCTTTTCCTGATGTTCTTCCTGTGCAAGAAGAAACAGGGCTTCGGCATAGACATGGCCTACTGTTTGCTGTGTCATGACTGTTCACCTATATTCTGAATGAAATCATCAATCAGGCGTTCGTGGTCGGCCTTGTTGATTTCTTTTTCCATAATTTTTTCAGCCAGTTCCATAGCCAGTTCAGAGATTTCGCCCTGAAGTTCTGTTCTGGCAAGGTTCTTTTCACGCTCGGTTTCAAGAGTTGCTTTTTCACGGACAGCCTGCGCTTCATGACGGGCTTTTTCGAGAATGGAATCACCCTGTTTCTGAGCGATTTTTTCTGCTCTCTTGATAATGCTTTCGGCTTCATCCTTTGCACCGGCAACAGCCTGTGCATATTTTTCTTTGTCAGAATTTGCAGATTGCAGAGCATCATCCGCTTTTGTGTAGACATCCGTCACTTCTTTCTGACGCTGTTCCAGAATCGCATCAATGCGCTTGAACAAAATCAGCTTGAATGCAAGAAAAATCAGCCCTGTATTGATAAGCGTGAATAAGATAGTACCGACATCAATTGATAAAAAATCCAATTTTCTGCCTCCTGTAGAGATTAAAGCTTATTGATGAACGGATTCGCAAACATCAGAAGCAGGGCAACAAGCAAACCGTAAATACCGGTAGATTCCGCAACAGCACAGCCAATGAACATGGTTCTTGTAACTGCACCGGAGCTTTCCGGCTGACGGCCGATAGATTCGCAGGCCTTGCCGACAGCATATCCTTCACCAATACCAGGGCCGATACCGGCAATCATGGCCGTACCTGCGCCGAGTGCAGAGGCGCCGAGCACGATAGCTCTTGAGAGTTCTGTGTAATCAACGTTATTGGTTTCCATAATAAAATACCTCCAGATTATTTTTTTGCTGAATTTTGTTTATGCCTCAGCATTGCCGTCTGCATTGGAAATATAGACCATTGTCAGCATGATGAAGATAAATGCCTGCATAAAACCGCTGAACAGGTCAAAATACAATGACAGCACTGCCGGGATACCGATAGTCATGAACGCAATGCCGATTTTGGCTGTAAGTACCGAAAGCGCATAGTACAGCAGACTTGTAATTACCATACCG
>JAFRMZ010000146.1 GCA_017430465.1 Oscillospiraceae bacterium | reverse complement strand
GCAGCTTTCATCATGTTCTGAAACTGCGGACGGTTGAAATCATAACCGCTGTAGCCGTCATCCACAAATTCTGCTGAAAGTTCCAAATCAGCCTTTCCGTTCACAAAGTCCGTGAGCATCTGCCGCTGATTGGAAATGCTGTAGCTTTCGCCGTCTCTCTCATCGTCTTTTGACAATCTCAGATAGACAGCAGTCTGATAAATCTGATGTTCCATAATCACTACTCCTTATGCTGTTTGTTCCACCAAAGCACAAGAAATACACCTATGATGTTATGTCAGCCCTGCACGATGAACTGCCGGAAACTGACACAAATCTCAGCTTATCCGGAAATCAGGTCATGCAGCATCCTGCTGACTGACAAATCACCATAGACACACTCCACCTCTGCCGCACCAACTTTATAATTGGTACTGCTTCCGGTCTGCCTGATGAATTCTTTCAGTTTTTCTGGTGTGCTTAGTTCCTGTGAAATTTCGATTTCGCATATATCACGGGAATTGTCAAAATGACTAAAATCACTTTCCATAGCTTTTTCCTTTCAGGAATTATTTTAAAGCTTATATTATGTATCAAAAATATCAAAAATATAAACTTCAATCTTATTTTATCACAAAATCAAGTATTTGTCAAGTTTTTCACAAGAAAAATTTTCATTAATTCAACACTGATTTCCAAACAAAGAAAATTTATTCTACTGATACTGAAAAAAAGAAAATTTGCTGATTTTATACATAAGAAAACAGGGGATAGAGTTGCTCTGTCCCCTGATAAAATCCATTTTTAATTAGTAGGTAAAAGTTTTTGAATTTCTTCGTCTGTCATGCCTTTTGCTTTCCAGCCGGCAATCAGTTCAGCATATGCTTCAGCTTTGCCTTCTTCTCTGCCCTTGGCTCTACCCTTTGCTTCTGCACTTGCCATATCAGAATTATAATCCATCACGGCTTTCTCACGCTGTCTGACGTATTCACGAATTTGTGCATCACCGCTCAGACCGTAGATAACTTTTACACCGTTTTGGATAGCTTCTACTTTTGTATCATTCAGCATATCCAATTCCTCCTTGCTTTTGGCTTTGAATAACTGCATCCACAACTGCAAAGAATTGTCCTCATCAGGTTTGTTCTTTCTGCTTACTTTCTTTACTTTCGGAAGTTCCAGATAGTGAATCTGCATCTTGTCTAACAGAAGTTCATGACGGTTATCCTCACGCATGGAGAACGAGGAATGATAATCCGGACAATCTTCAAACATGGTGAAATTCAAAATATGAATCCCGATACATCTTCCGGCTTTTCCGTAATCTTCGCCCTCTTTCAGCTCCTCATGATACATTCTTGCACAATAATGAAGTGAACGTTCTCTGTAATAGTCTTTCTTTGCAACCTGCATTTCAATGTTGATGATTCTTCCGTTGGTTTCCAGCAGAATGTCAAGCCTTGTCATTTTGCCCTCATAGTAGAGGGGAGTCAGTTCCGGATTTCTGATTGTGATATTTGTGATTTCGCTCTCCGGAATCTCCAGAGCTGCCGACAGAAAACTTTTCAGCAGATTTGGATTTCTGACAAACAATGCCTTGAACATGACATCATTTGTAATCGGAATAATTTCTCTTTCACGGGACATTGGTATCACTCTCCTTATTTTTTTGATAACAGAAAATTTACTTTACTGAAAAGAAAAATATCACATTATCTTTGACAGATTACTTAAAACTTCTATAAAACAACTTCTTTTTTCGGGATTTAGTTCAGCATAAGTCCGGATAAATGCTTTTTCTTTTTCAGTAAGATTTAGGGAAGTCAACGTTTCCTGTTCCGGAGCTGTTTCTCTGCCCAATAAGTAATCAGTTGTTACTCCATAGAAATCAGCAATCTTGGCAAGCATATCGGTAGATACATCACAATTATTTTTTTCATATCTCTGGTAGGTCATGTGACTAACTTCTAAAATTTCACCCATTTGCTGTAATGTTAGTCCTTTGTCAGTTCTTAATTTTTTTAGTATATCTCCAATCATAATAGTCACCTCTCTAATTATTATTATATAACAAAAACTGTTAAAAGTCAATATTATTTCATCAAAATTATCAAAAATAGTTAAAAGCAACAAAAAGAAGTAACGAAAATTGTTAATGTATACAAATTTTTGATTTTTAACATTTTTTGATAAAAATGCATTGACTTTTAACAAAAAATGTGATATAATTGATTATAGTAAAGGAGGTGATGAAAATGCTGAAAAAACTTGAAAAAGTATTAGACCAGCTTGACCCAATTCTGCAAAAAATCGACAAGCTGGTCTACAGATTGATTCAGATTGCAGGCACAATCGGAATCCTGATTTTAGCCATCAGAGCATGGTTTAACTGAAAAACTGACGGCAGGGGGCGAAAGCCCTCCTGCCAACAGTATAACACATTTTAGAAAGGAAGTCAAGGAGTATGAAGATTATTTTTAAACTTTTCAAAGTAATTGCTCTTATTGCTATCGGCTTACTTGAACTGACAATACTGATTTCTGCCGTTTACTATCTGCTGTTTAAATAAATCAGTATCCATTGAAATTTCAGAAAGGAGTAACGAAAAATGAATTACGTTACCATAATTACGGAAAAGAGAATCAATCAGATGATGAATGACAAGCTAACATTAAATGGGAGCGATTACGGACAGATACTCAACCGTCTGCTGAATGGTCTGAAAAAGTGGTCTGACTGGAACGATACCATCAGCAAAGCAAAAGAAAGTCATATCGGCATCGTCAATGAATTGCAGGTGAATACTGGAGATATGTACGAAAGCTACAGAAACACATTATCCGGATGGAGCATCAACTACAACAGTCTGATTTCTAATGTGAATTGTCTGGACTTGCACTATGTGAACATTCACGATTTCAATGCTCTTGTGAAAACAGTCTATGACAAATGGAAACCGTTTTATGATTTCTGCAAGGCACACAAGCGGAATCCGGAATATGTGGATACGCTTTCAGAGGACGGCTACCGTCAGTGGTTTGAACGTGAACAGAAAAAGCAAAGAATGGAGCAGGAAGAAGATAAAGCCAGATTCATTCAGGCAATGGGGAAAGCATTATGCAGTTACGCTTACAGAACCAATGTTTCCGAGATTGAATATGCTCAAACCGGAAGTGAAGAATTTGCTGTTGTCACTTTCCATAACGGCAATCAGAAATCAATCTGCATTACCGGAGACAGTTGCCTTGCGATTATGAATGATGTATACAGAAAACTTTGCTGATTCACAGAAATGAAAAATCAGTCCTCTGATAATTGTCAGGGGACTGATTTCTGTATTTATGATTTTTGGGCTTGCAGAGTTTTTCGGATTTCGTCAACAGTCAGACCACTGCTGTACTGTTCTTTCAGTTCTGCTTTGTATCGGTAATAGGAATTAGGACTGCACCCAGCAAGTTTCATACAGTCCTTATCAGAAAGTCCATGCTCATTGAACGGGAAAGCACTTTCCAGAATTTTCAGTTTTGCCGTGATTGATTTTTCAGTGATGAACTTTTTTCCGGTTCTGGATTTTCTGATTTTCTCTGCCGCACCGCTTGACCTCATGCCGCCGCTGACACGCTGGTGTAAATCAGTTACTTCTTTTTCTGACTGATGAAACGCTATGCGAATCTGTTCGGCGGCAACTTCTTTCAGATAAGCATTGATGCCTTGCAGAATTAAATCTACAGAGCTGTCTGTCATGCCAACCTGATTTTGCAGAGCGTTCCGGTAGACGGAAGTGTTCACATAGGATTCCGTCAGGAATATCAGTTCTGTTCCGAGTTCATAAAGTTCCATGTAATCAGCAATTCCCTCATCAGCATTTCTTGACATTCTGGAAACACTGTCAAAGACAATCACGGTTTTCAAGCCGGAAGATAAATCCTGTCTGATTTTTTCTTTCAGTCTGTTCCAGACCGGACGGACATCAGAAGTGTTCTTTGTTCCCGTTCCGACTTCTCTGAAAATTTCTGCATCAGGAAATTTCAATTTGATATTTGCAATCTGTCTTTCAATTGACTGCTTGCGAGTAGATACTCTGCAATAACCATAAATCTTTTTATCGTTCATATTTTCCTCCATGAGTGCGATTTAGACTAATGTTTAAATTGGTATAGAGAAAACTATCATTTTAAGCCTGTTTTCGGTTCACTTTTGCGATAGTTTTCTCTGACCTCTAAATTGGTAATGCTCTATGCTTGTTTTAAACCGTTTGGAAGATAATCTGATTCTCTCCTATGCCGTTCTTCGGCAGCAAGTGTCTGAATATAAGTACCGCCTATGACTTTCTCTGCCATTGATAAAAGTTCGTCTGCCTTTTCCAGTTTTTCTTTTTCAGTCTGGTAATCTGATTCTTCTTTACGGAGTGTTTCTGTTTCACTTTCAATCAGAGTTTCGATATTGTGATAATTCTCTTTTGTAATGTTCGGATAGGCTTGCAGAGCTTGCCGAGCCTGTTCCGGAGAAAAGATTTCTGATTTCTTTCCCTCAAAGACAATCTGAATTTGTTCCTGCAAATCATAGAAAGATTTCAGAGCTGATTTTGATTTCTCAATCTGTTTCTCTTTTTCGGAAACGGTCTTTTCTGCATCTGCAAATTCTTTCCGGAATGTTTCAAGTGTTGCACCGGAATTGATTTTCCGGTTCAGTTCCATGAGCCTGTCAAGTTCACTGTCATTGTTCCATGCGAATGGTTTTTGCGGATTTCGTTTTTTCATTGGGAGCAGACCTCTGCTGAATGTGATAGTATACATCTGGATTGTCCGGAGTATCATAACTTGTGGAGCATCTGCCGGACGGTTTGCTTTTTCAGAGTTGAGTTTCTTTGCAAGTTCACTTTCATATTTCAGCTTTGCATTGATTCTGTTCCGGAGTGCATACTCACTATAGAATTCGCCGAGTGATTTCAGGCGGATAGCCTGACCGCCGTGAGCTGGTTTCACTGAAATATATTTTCCGGTCTTGACAGTGTAATTTTCTTTTTTCAGTTTTTCCAGAAGTTCATCAAAAGTTCTGGACTGCATCAGAAGTCTGTCAATATCTTGCCGGAGTATTTCTCTTGCAGATGAGCGAGGAGTCTTGTATTCTTTTTCTATATTCCGGATTTGCTCAATATAACATTCTTGTGCTTCAAATCCGTTTTCTGTTTCACGGTACGGAATTTTCAGTTCATCCAGTTTTGTCTGAACAAAAGACTGTTTGTCCGGCGAGGAATAATAAAACGATTTGTAGGGAGACTGTTTTTCTTTTTCGAGCGTTTCAGTTTTTCTTTCCAGAGAAAGTAATTTTGTTTTCAGTTGCCGGATATGTTCAGCGGACAGTTCTGCATCAGAAACATTCTTCACTTTCCGGATAGCCGAAATCATTTTCTTCTCATCTTTTGCTTTTTTGAATTCATCAACAGTCTGATGAGCATACTTTGCATTTTTATCCTCTCTGGTGAATCCGTACTTGTTCAGAAGTTGTTCCATATAGGTTCGTTCGCTTTCTTCCCATTCAACAAGACGGTTCTGTTTGAAAGTTGTTGCACCGAATCCCTGTTCATCAAGTGCAGCTCTCATGGAAACCCCTTTGCTCAAACTATTTTTTCTTGCTTGTGTATAGAACGGAATGAAATCAATATGCAGATGTGGAGTAGCTTCATCCATGTGCAGAACTGCATTGAAAATGTACAGATTAGGATTTCTCTTTCTAAAACTTCTGATATATTCATCGAGCATCTGTTTTGTGATTTGTCCAGTTTCACTTTTACAGGCGGCAGTATTGACATCACCGAACTGCACAACAATTTCATAAAATGCTTCTTCCCGTCTGCCGTTTGCGATATGTTCATAGTAGTCAGAAATTTTTCTGTCACTTCTTTTTTGTTTGTTATTATATTCTTCTATCGCTTTTCCGAAAAGTTCACTGTAGGCTTCATGTACTTCCTGTCTGACATAGGTTACATTTTCGTGTACTCTGCTTGGGTCAATATTTCTTGCAATGAAATCTCTGTTGTTATGTTCTACATTCGCTCCATGCTGTTGACTTGCCTTACTCAATGTGAAACTGATGCTTAATTGTTTCATCTGTATTCCCTCTTTCTTTTTCAGATTAGTGGGTTTCCGCATTCTCAAACTTAGAAACTATTAAAAAACATGAATTCATGTCAAAACTGGTAGTGTTTACCCAATACCAGTTTTGACATCCCCTGAACGGGCATATCAAAACTGGACATTCCGCCCTGCTGCATTTATTGGGCAAAGTCTGCGACCTTGACGGCTTGAAACTTCTTACTGCTTTTCTCTGAAAGATTATTTTTCTCCGAAAAAAATTGCAGTAAGAAGTTTTCTGCTGCTCCGCAGTTGGGAAATTCCCAAACCCTTTTTTCATAATCAGCTTGTTTTGTGACAAGCTGAAATTTTCATTTTTAGATTTTTCCGTTTCCGATTTCATCGAAATAATCTTTCATTGGATTCTCAATTGCATTGATATAAATCGAAAACAATTTGATAAGTATTGCTGCTTCATTTTCGTAAAAATAAATTACAACTTGTTCTTCATCATCATGCAGAAATTTTCTTCCATGATTCAGAATTTTATTTTTTATTCGTTGTGCATAAACGCTGTACTTATTTTCTGAATCAGCGGCGATGTAACTTTCCAGAACTGAAACCATAGAATTCAGAAATTCTCTTGTCATGAAAACTTCAATTGCACCACGTCTGCTTTTATTTTCTTTGTTACTCATGAATTACCTCTCCTGAAAAGATTTGAAAGTTTTCTCTGTTCCTGATTCTCTAACACATTTACATTTGGAAATTCGTCTTTGAATACAATGAGTTCATTCCAGTCTTTGAATCCGTTATCATCGAGATACTGCACAGCACCTTTCGGACGTTCAAATCCATTTTCAGTTTCAAATGCTTTTCCCTTTTCGTCATTGTCCACACAAGAATAAATCTGTACTCCTTCGGCTTGCAGTTTCTTTGGAACTTCTGGTTTCAGTCCTGCCATTGAAATAAAGACTGCACCTTCCATCATTTTATTTTTCTTATTGCAGAGAGAATAGAAACTCATCAGGTCAATTGCACTCTCAAACAGATACGCTCTTTTTATTTTTCCGTCTTTTGCCGGACAGGGAGTAAACATAAAAAGATGTTCATCCTGATTCGTTCCGGCACACACTCCCTTGAAACGCTTATAAGAATTGATGCCCTGCAATTCACCACCAACGATTTCATTATTCTTATCACGATAAACAAAAAGAGCATTTTCACCTTTGTATCTTTCTGTTTTCTGTGACTGATACAGAAGTCCGGCATGAGCAAACTCCTCTACAATCTTCGGAGGAATTTTTCTTGTCTTGCAGAGATAAGCAAAGACTCTCCGCATATTATCACAAGGCGGCGGCACATCAAGTTCTTTTCTTTTTTTCTCTTTCTCAAAATTCATAGTCGGAGAAGTATACTGCGGCTGTTGTTCCTTTGGATAGTCATAAGAACGTGTTGCAGAAATATCCGTTCCGGTCAGAGCATAGACCGCCTGATTGAAATTCATGCCGCACATTTGCGTAAGGCAGTCTACCGAATTATTGATTCTTCCGATTCCAGCATAGTGACTGTACCATTTATTTTCAGACGGATTGATACAAAGTCCGGCGATTTCTTTTACATAATATTCCTTGCCGTGCTGTTCGACCGTATATCCGCTTTGCTGAAAATAAGAAACAAGATTTGCTTCTCTTGCCCGTTGTCTTAATTTCTCAAAATCATCTTTGTTCATAGCAATCCTCCTTTAAGAACAAATGCCCTCACAATATTTCAGAGAGGGCATTGCCTGTACTCTTTTTTATTTTCTGATATGTGGAAATTGATTCAGGTCATCTTCTTCTGTTGGCTGATAGTCATTGTTATCAGTATTATAAAGAGCTTCACGTTCCGATTTTTCTTCTTTGGTTTCGATAACAGGGTCAGCAATATCTTCGGGGTCATAAACAGAATCCGTCTGTTCAGATAATCCGGAAAGCCTGTCTTCCAGTTCCTGAAATTCTTTCAAATCGTCCTGCAATTCCTGTTCACGGGAGAACGGCTGAACTACTCTTTCTTCTGCCTGTTTCAGATTGAGCTGTAAATTTTCGATTTCATGAATTGTTTCTTCTTCCCGTTTCGGAATTATTTTCGTCAGAAGATTTTGCAATCTCTGTACATTGTCCTGATGTTCATTGATACCTGCATCACAATTGTAGCCGTGATTTCCTTTGAGAAGAAATTTGATTTTGTCACGGGCAGTATTTACGAATACAGAAAGATTGAAATTTCCGATTTTTGCTTTCGGAGAAGTCTGTGCAGGATTGTTTATCATTTTCTGTACCATGCCGAGAAGATGTGTATTCATATCTTTCTTTTCTTTCAGAACTGTTCCGGTTTCTGTTTCCAGAGTGAAATCTTGTATGGATTCTGCCGAAGATTTGTCTTGACGGATTTTTTCAAGTGTCTGCTGTTTCTCAGCGATTTCGTCAGGGATTTCCTGAATTTTCTGTTTCAGTACACTTGTTTCGTGAGCGTGTTCTCTTTTGAGCATTTTCAGTTCTTCGATTTCGTTTCCGAGTTCGATTCTTCTTCTGAAATCCGGATTGCCCTCTGCTGCTGCCTGAATCTCACCAAATGTCAGAACTTTTTCGTCACAGTCCTCTGAAACTCTTGCAGGGCATTTGTCATCCATGAGCTGTGCAATAAATCTTGCCTTGTCGGTGACGGTCTGATAAAGATAACTGTCAAGTGTTCCCTCAGTGACATAATTGAAAATCTGCACTTCATCGAAATTGTTTCCCTGACGGAGGATTCTGCCCTCACGCTGTTCAAAGTCCGAGGGTTTCCACGGAATATCCACATGATGCAGAGCATAAAGATTTTCCTGAATGTTCGCACCTGTTCCAAGTGTTCCGGTACTTGCGATAACAACTTTATATTTTCCGGCATTAATATCCTTGAATATTGCTTCACGATTTTTAGCATCTGCTTTCGGTGCAAAGATAATTTCTTCTTCCGGAATACCTTTTTCCATGAGTTCTTTTTTCAGATAGTCATAGACGGAAAAATTTCCGTTATCAGAATTGACTGCAATATCTGAAAAGATAATCTGAACGGCAGTTACATTTTCTTCTTTTTTCTCATGATAAATTTTTGCTACATTCTCAACGCACTTGTCAACCTTGCTGTCTTTGGCATTCAAGAAGTCCTCCGGAAGTTCTTCTCCACGTTTTCTGTAAAGTGCGGCAATTGCCTGATTGCCGAGTCCGATTTGTCTTGCTTCGCCTGTAATTTTCAGGAGATTGTCATCACTGGAATCTACTTTTCCCTCTGAAATCAGTCTTGCCCTGTCTGCCAGTTCTCTGACATATTCTTTCTGCTCCGGACTTGCCGGAACTTTTACGATAGTCGGCTTTCCGTCTTTGAGTGCCGGACGGGGGAGCTGTAACTTGTCAGCACTCTGAATGTCAGCAAATTCTTTATACATAGCCATGAGTTCCGGAAGATTGGCGAATTTTGCAAAGCATGTTTTCAGTTTTAATGTACCATCTGCACTCTGCTGGTTCTTCATCACAACATTGCCGAATGTTGCCGCCCAGTCATCAAAACGGGAAACTCCGGCTTGCATCAGCAAATCAGGACGTAGATACCTTGTCATGACGTATAATTCCGTCATAGAATTCGATACTGGTGTGCCAGTACAAAAAAGGATATGTCCCTGTCCGAGATTCTGGTTGAAATAGTCGGTTTTCATCTGCATATCTTCTGCTCTGCCGGACGGTCTTGTTGTTACTCCTGCCACATTTGTCATTTTTGTGGTGACAAAACCGTTCTTATAGGCATGGGCTTCATCGCAGACCAAAAAATCAAAGCCGAGCTGTTCAAATTCCAGAAGATTATCTTTTCCTTTTGCTTTTCCTTTAGGATTCAGCAGATTTTCCAGTTTTATTTCCAGTTGTTTTTTAGCTTTTTCAATTTTTTTGACGGAATAATCCCGTCTGCCATTGCTTTCCAGTTTCTTTTCACGGAGAGCATCAGCCAGACTGTCAATTTCCCTCTGCATGAATTTGATACGATATTCACGGGACATAGGAATTTTTTCAAATTGTTCCTGTGACATGACAACAGCATCATAAGAACCCGTTGCTACTCTTGCTGTAAACAGATTTCTTCTTGCTTCGGTAGATAAGTCCTCATTGGTGACGGTCAGAATCTTTGCATCAGGATATAATCTTCTCCATTCATTGGCAGTCTGTTCTGTCAGAGCCTTCGGAACAACAACACACGCTTTATTGATTAAGCCGAGTTCTTTCTTCTTCATAACGGAAGTGAACATAACTGCTGACTTTCCTGCACCAACGACATGAGCTGCAAGTGTATTGCCACCGTAAACCGCCCTTGCAACACAATTTTTCTGATGAGGACGGAGCGTAAAATCATTGGCAAGTCCTGAAAAAGTCAGATGTGAGCCGTCATAATTACGACCGACAAGGCTGTTAAACACATCATTATATCTTCTTTCATATTTTTCTTTCCGTTCTGGAGAGGAGAAAATCCAGTCTGCAAACTCCTGCTGAATTGCTTTTGATTTTTCAATAGCGATTTTAGTTGCTTTCGGGTCAGTTCTGGTAATCGTCTTTGAGCTGTCATTCGGGTCAGGGACTTCCTTCTTGACAACGATTCTCCGCTGATTCAGAATTTTCTGTGCAAGTTCGTATAAATTATAATCATTCGTACCATAAGTAACAGTTTCATTCTGATTCAGGTCTGTCTGACTTCTTGCATTCATGATTTCATATTCGCCAGTAGCCGGAGAATACATTACATTACACCTCTGGTCATGCTTGCTTCGACCGCTTAAATGCTGTAAAAATGCGGAATAATCCTCTGTATCAATCCAAGTGCATCCCATACGGACAGAGATTTCTTCGGCTTTAATATCTTCCGGAATGACTTGCTTCAGAGCATCTACATTCCGCTGATATTCCGGATTCATTTTAGCATGTTCTTCAGCAAATAACAGTTTCATGCGGACATTGCCGGAGAGGTATTCGCTCCGTTCCACAACACCGGAATACGGCTTATCAGGCAGATTTTTTTCAGGGTCAATAAAAATATGTCCCTGCTCCAAAAGTTCATTGCAGATATGTTCTGCGAGCTGATGAAACGGCATCTGATACTTGTCAGATAAAAGTGCTGCCATATACTGAATATCCGGCTTTCCTTTCCGGTCAAGGGAAACTTGCAGAGCTTCTTCAAGCGTTCCGACAGAAGTAATTTCTACTGCTGCATTGACAGTACGCTTTGTAAAAATATCTGCTTTCTGATGTTTCTTATCTTCAAGCGATAACAAAATCGGATAATCAGAATCCATGCCGAAAAGTTTATTGACTTTCTTATCTGTCAGAAGTCCGAATTCTTTCTGATAGGCATCATATTTCTGATTCAGTTCGTTACGGAGAGGAATTAAATCTTCATCGTGAATTGTAGTTCTCTGCATAGCAATAAGATTTCTTGCAGCAGTACGGAGTTCACAGAGCATGGTAATCTGTTTTCTTTCAGAATCAGTACACTTTGTTTCTTCCATGCTGTCACCCTGACGATAGTATACTTTATCATCTTTGACATGAAAAGAGAAATTCTTTCCCCAAGGTTCAATTTTACCCTGTCTTTCAGCGAAAGCCTTTTCACGCTTCGAGACTGTAATTTTGGCATTCAGATTCTTGATTGCTTCATCGAGCTGTAATTTCAAATCTGCATCAGGAAACGGCACACAGGTCATTCGTCCCTGAAATGATGATTTTTCTATTTTTCCGAGTACCATTTGCGGATTTTGAGCAAAGTAAGAATTGATATTCAATCCGCTGCCGTTAGGGTCAGGGACAGTATAGCACCAGTCTGGCTTTTTGTCCTCAAATTTCAGAGGACTTTCACGCTTTTTCAGGAAAATAATATCAGTAGGAGTTTTCGTTCCTGCTGATGAGAAAGCATTCTCCGGAAGTCTGACTGCTCCGACCAGTTCTGCACGTTCTGCCAGATATTCACGGATTTTCGGATTTTTCTTATCCATAGTTCCGCATGATGTAACGAATGCAACGACACCGCCAGCAGCTACCTTATCCAGTGCCTTACGAAAGAAGGCATCATGAATTCTCCAGTTATCAGCATAATCAGGGTCATTCAGATTATAGTCGCCGAACGGAACATTGCCGATAGCAAGGTCAAAGCTGTTGTTTTCCAGTCCGGCATGTTCAAATCCACTGTGAATGATTTCTACATTGTCATTTTCTCTATGGAGCTGTTTTGCAATACGAGCTGTAATGCTGTCAAGCTCTACACCGACAACATGAGCATCACCAAGACTGTTAGGCATTCTGCTGATAAAATTGCCTGTACCGCATGACGGCTCTAAAATACGGGCATCACGGGGCAAATCCATGTTCTGAACTGCTTTATACATGGCATCAATCACAATTTGCGGTGTATAATGAGAATTTAGCGTACTGGAGCGAATTTCAGCATATTCTTCTGCTGTAAGCAGTTTCTGGAGCTGTTCACGATAAGCCTTATATTGAGGAAAACTTTCATCAAAAAGCTGCGGAACACCGCCCCATCCGCTGTATCTTCTAAGACGGTTCTCAGAATTTTGTCTGCTGTTATACTGATTGCTTCGGGGGTCATAAAGGTCATCGCCTTCCTGTTCTGCTTTTTCAAGGCGAATCATTTCACGGATTGCCGTCAGATTATCAGAAATTTTCATGAGAGGGCTGCTTGCATAGGAGATTTCCGGCAGATTTTTCTGTATTTTTGGCAGTTCTGAAATGCCGCCATGATTTGCAACTGCTTCTTGTCTGCCGTAAATTTCAGAAATTTTCTGTCCTCTGATTTCAGCAGATTTTTCAAGGCTATCAAGGGATTTCTGCAAAGTTTCAGGAGTAAACGGCATACCATATTCCGGAGGGCTGTCAATCGTACCAAGAGTCTGGATTGTGCCATCCCGTAGGGTTTCATTCAGTCTCCAGTAATTCCGATTATCAGATGCAACATTCAGTTCACCGAGATTATGCTTTTCAGAGAATTGATTCAGAACTTCACGCAAATGAGGAGTTTTATCCGGATTGATTTCTTCCTGAACTTCTTCTGTTTCTTCATAATCTTCCGAAATATCTTCGGACTGTTCTGTAATTTCCGGTTCTTCTGCATTGGAAGTCTTTACACGATTGCCCTCTCTGTCCTCATATTCTGAAAGCGGTTTTCTCATGTACTCAATGGATTTCAGAACTTGTTCCAGATTCTTCTCCAGCTCATTTTGCAGGCGAATATCGGGATTGCCGTTATCATCATAAACACGCTGATACAGACTGCCGAGAACAGGCACACCGTCCTGCTGATATTCCAGAATTTCAAGCCTCTTTGCTTCTTTTTTCAGATTGAAAGTGAAATCAGGGTCACGCATGACATCACCATTCTGGATATAATAGCTCATCATGCCGTAAGTTTCACCGCCGAGGTGTTCTACAGAAACAGGCTCAATACCGCCGTTTTCGTCATAATTTCCATACCGTTCATAGGTGTGTTCACCGCTTACCACTTCCGGAAAGAGTTCTGCAAATTTTTCATAAAGTCGTTCAGAACGGGTTTTCCTGTGATTTTCTTGTGCCTGTGCAATTCTATCCTTTTCACGATAGACAACTTCAAAGCCGTCCTCAACAAGATTTGTTGCAAAAACGCTGACTGCTCCGTTTTTCTCACCGCTTGCGTACACAAGTTCATAACTTACATCATCAACTAAAGCATCATTTTTCGGACTTATCAAATCGGATACAGGCATGATGCTTCCAACGATAAAATCTTCACCTTTGTATGTGATACAATCTCCAGATTGAAGACTTTCAACGAGTTTGACAGTATCCAGTTTCGCAAGACCAAAGTCCTGTTCTTTCCATGAAATGTGCTTTTCCGTTGATTCATTTGTCATGCTTTCGGAAAATTCATCTGCTGTATTCTGGATTTCATCTCTGTGATTTTCGTATGTGTGGACTGTCAGGGTATTTGTTTCAAAATTTTCTGAAATAGTTGCACCTAAAGAAAGTGCCTTGTCTTTGATTGCAGAAAGTTTTTCCGAACTTCCAGTAAATTCGAGAGTAATTTCTTCTGGTTCTTTCTGAACAGGAGCTTCCAGAATTTCATCAGAATCGCTCATCGTTGAGATTTCCGGACTGTTCTGCATTTTTCTGTTGTCAACAAGCCTGAATGACATGACGAGCTGACCATTATCCAGAGTTGAAGTGAACTGATTATTTTCAAACTTCCAGTTTCCGGCTTTATCCCATTCCATGTGAATATCTTTTCCGGAAAGTTCGCCGTTCTCATCTATTTTCTGCGAAGTAAAGCCGACTGTATTGACAGAGGTGATTCTTCTGTGTTCGCCGACACACTCCGGTCTTACATGGGCAAGGATTTCAAATTCCATTCCGGTTTGCAGATTCTTTTTCAGTTGGTTCAGATTCTGGATAGACAGCTTTTCTTTCTGCTGTTCCATTTCGGCATGAATCCGGAGTTCTTCCGTTTCGGAAAAGTCTGTTTTTTCATGTTCTTCATGATACTGGATTTCGCCATCGGAAATATCAGCAATTTCTGTGTATTCTTCTGTTTCAGCGTTCCACTGTTTTACAACAGTTGTGTCCTCATCTGATGTATCCAAATAGATATTGCTTTTTTCAGGTTCTTGCCACATACCGCTGTTTCGGTAGACCTGTTCGCTGAAAATGCCGAATTCAGGGAAATAGCCTTCATAAGTTTCTATCTTGTGTTCTTCTTTATTCAGGACTGCAAATCCGGCATAGCCCTCTGCAAGATATTGTCTGCCTTCTTCAACCGCATCATTCAGATTGAAAAAATCTCTTTTATCATCTGCACCGGAATCATTATCATAGGTGACAACCTGATAAATTTTCTGTTCTTCAAACAGAACAAGCTGTTCTCCGGACTGCTCCGGAACAGGTGTAAATATTTGTTGTTCCTGTTCTTCCGGAACAGTTTCTGCTCTCATTTCGGCTTTCTTTCTGACGGAAATCAATTCGCTTCCGGCTTCTGCAAGTAAATCTTTCTTCCAGTCACCGATGAACTGTCTGGTAACAATTTCACCGTTCTGCGGATTTTTCGCATCCATTGACATTGAAAAATCGCCTTGTATGGACTGGATAGTAAATGTTTCTCCGTGTAAAGTGATTTCATCACTGACTTCAATTGTGTCGATTATCTGTTGATTTTTCTGCAAAATATCATTTTCTGTTTGTTTTACTTCGGATTCTTTTTCTTGATTGAGAATTTCTGCATTTTTCTGATTCTGTGCCAATTTTTCCGCTTTCCGCACATTATCTATCAGTTCAAAATACATATATCCGCTGTTCTCCAAAAAATCAGACAAAGAAGGGAATTTTGGTTTTTCTTTATTCTGTACAATTATGTCTTTTTCCTTATTCAGTATCATTCTGTCCCTATATTCATTTTCTCCGCTTTTTACGGTAATGAAAAGCGATATTGATTCATTTGCTTGCCCATGATAAAAAGCTTCCATCAGTTTATTGAATTCCACTACAGAATAATCTCTTTGTTCAAATCCGTATTTTTCTGCATCCACAGAAGGATTTACCTGCACAACAGGCTCATCCTCTGCCTGTAAGACTGCTTTCAGAAGATTTTCATGAGTTGTCTTGCAGTCAGTATGTTTTTCAAGAAATTCCGAGATATAATAATATTCTTTCTCTAATGCCATTTCAGTTTCATAACGGTCACTGCCATTCTGCACGATAATCTGAATTGGTGCGGATTTTCCTTGTGTTGTGCTTTGACGGAATGGGTTTTTGGAATACCAGTCAGCAAACCATTTTTCGTTGAAATTGTTCAAAGCCTTGTTGAATTCCAAAACCGAATAATTTCGTTCTTTAAAGCCATATTCAGCAGCATTTTCAGAGGGTGTTACATGTATGCTGACTGTTTCAGAATTATTGTGCTTCTGTTCCTTGATGACTTCCACAGTTTCAAGTTTCTCAGGCTCTGGAATTTCAGATACTTGTTCTTTTTCTGATGATTCAGAGGAAGAAGAAACAGGAACAGACTGCTCTGGAACTGGAGTATCTGGTTCTCTAATTCCTTCTTTATTTTCAGATTGTAAATTCTGGTTGATTTCATCAATGATATTTTTCAGATTTCCGTCAAAGAAATTCTGGTTAATACGAGAGAAATTGCCATAACTATGTGCAAAAACAGGAGACAGCAATAATTTTGGATTCAGTTGGTGCATTTGGTTGACACTCATCTGTTTTTCAATTCTATTGAGCAGTTCTTGTGTATTTTCTGGAAAATTATGCTTTTCAAGAAGTTGTTCAAATGCTCTGTGCAGATTTTCTTCTGAAAATTGTTCCGGCGATTCAGAGAGAGCAGAAACAGGAGCAGTCTGTTCCAGAGCTGGAATTTCTTCTTTCTTTTCAGGCTGTAAATTCTGATTGATTTGATTGATAATTTCTTTCAGTCTGCCGCCAAACAGATTTTCATCTATATTCTGAAAACTGCCGTATTTTCTGAATTCCGGCATACTGAATGCCAGCGGAACAAGTTTCGGTGTGTGCAGTTTCTGCATCTGATTTTCGGCAAGCCGCAGAATTTCCCTTGCTTTTTCGGATTGCTGTTGTTTTATGACCTCTTTGAAAGCATCATGTACATTGAAAGAGGGAAGATGTTTTTTTAGATAATTCTGTAATTCCGTTTCGGTTTTGCCGAGTCTGCCATAGAAGATATTCTGACTTATCCTTTTTCTGTCGGTATACTCACTCCGGAAACGGGAGCATTCAGCCAATGCCCTGTCTATCAGGTTATTGGAAACCTGATTGGTTACAGCAAAATCTTTCAGAGCATCCATGAATTCTTTCTGACGGGGAGAAAATTTCTGATTTTTCTCCATATCATCAAATGCAGACTTTACACGTCCTGCAAAATCAGCATCAAAATTAGCTGCAATTTTCTCTGCTGTTGTGTTATCTGCCGGAAATCTGCTGTATACTTTCACCAGCTTTTCAAGCATAGAAACAGTTTCAGATTCAGACTGTCCATGAGCCTGTGCGATTCTGGAGACTTGCTTTTCCGTTTCGGCAGGAGTGAATTTATGCTCTTTGTCTTTCAGGGCATTATTTGCATCAATATACTGTGCATGAGCATAGATTTCTGCTTCTCTTGCTTCACGGTTAGGTGCATGAGGATTTTCAAAGAAATTTTTGTCATACGTCTTGACAATCTGATATAATTGTGGTATACTAATTTCAGTAACACTTGTTGGAGATTCGCCTTGTTCTGATGTTTCAGAATTTGTGCCGAGGGAAAACCCGTTATCACCGATAGGTGTTATTTTTATGCTTTTCGCATTATATAACTTTTTAGAAGTATCTTCTAAATTTCCGTCCTTGTCGGTATGGCAGGATTCATCAACGGATAAATTGGCAAGATAGTATTGATTTTCGTACTGAAAAACTGCATAGAATTTATGCATGAACAGACTGTTCGGTGATTTTTTCTTGTTGTCGGAAAGTTGTGTATCAAACTGTACCGCATTTTCAATCAGGTCACGCATCTGGTACAGGGTCGCAAACTGAACTTCCGGAGATTTATGTTTCCGGATTTCACGCAGAGCATGGGCAAAAGAGTCATTAATGCCGATATTTCCGTAATTGACAGTAATTCCAGTATCCTTGTTGACGAAATCTCCACGCTCCAGTCTGCCATTTCTGACATCATCCCTGACATGAGAAACATCTTTCTTTGCAATTGTAATTACTGGAATTCGTTTGCTTTCATCCTCATGCCATGTGTTATCCGTCTGCCGCATCCGATAGGGCGATTTCTCTCCCAGTTCCTCATCCAGAAGATTCTGAAATTTTACTGTTTCTGCAATCTGGTGTTCTGTCAGATTCTGGACAGAAATCCGCTTCGGATAGATTTTCCGAAGCATTGCAATATCTTCCGCCGTAATATTCTGCTTTTTGATGTTCTGATTTAATGTTCGGTATTCCAGTTTCAAATCCGAGATTTCTTTGGAGATTTCCGCCATTTTATCATATGGTTTATCTTCGTTGTGTTCCGTTTGATGAAAGAGTGCAGTAAATTCTTTTTCTTTCAGAGTGATTGCTACAGAAATCCTGACAAGTTCCTGCAAATCTTCGAGATTGTCCCGTTTTTTCTGTTCTGTTTCTGGAAGAAGTCCGGCTCTGTTTCTGTTTGCAATATCATTTGTCGCTTTTTCGATTTTCAGCAATGCTCTGTTTGCTGTTTTGGCGGCATAGGACAGAAAAAGAAAGCGTTCTTCATCTGATTTCAGAGACTTGAAAAAATCCGGATTTGCCGGAACATTGAAAGAACTGCCGTTCATTTCGAGCCGTCCTGCCATAATTGACTGGACTGCCTGTGTAAATGCTTTCCGGAAAGTCGCTGTATTTTGCGGAGAAATATGCAAAGTCTGCATACATTCTGTGATTTCAGGCATAGCAGTCTGACGGAGTGTTCCGGTCAGAATACTTTCTTTTTGCGGAATGCCAAGTTCTGACTTGACTGCAATTGCATTACGCTTATTCAGTGTCCAGATACGGGGTTGTCTCTGTTCATGTGTTTGTGAGAGGTCAAAAAATTCTGTCTGATGTCCGTTTCCGTCAACAAACTGAATTCCGGAAGTCCCAGCTTGCATGGTATATCGCAGATTTCTCCATTGATTTCCTGTAGCAATAAATTTTGCATCTGGATTCTGTGCAAAGAATTCAAGTGCTATGCTGGTATTGTGTTTGAATACACGACCCTGAAATTTCAGAAATTCCGTATACATTTCAGGATTTTCTGCCATTTGTTTCAGTCGGGCAGCTCCGGCAGAACTGAATCCGCCGATTGGTGTTGCATTATTCAAATTTTATCCTCCTTTTTGATTTTTCAGCATAAATCAGAATTTACTTTTCTCAAAAGAAAAAACTTGACAAATTACAGATAATATGCTAAAATAGAATTGATTAAGCAGTCTGTGATTGTCATTATGCAGACTTTTCCCTATGGTGCGGCTGTGTTTTCTTCTCTGGTACAGTCGCACCTCTTTCTTTATCTGCTTTCAAGTCAGAATACATATTCGATTTCCATATTCTATGCTTTCTTTCTGGTCAAGCATGGGATAATTTCCGGATTTATACCTTGATGAGCCGGAAAGTCCTGCAAAAATACCGATAATCGGTTTCTCCCCGTTCAGATTTTTGATACTGCGGATTGCATCAATCGGAATATCGCTAAGCAGAACACAAATATCATATTCTGCATCTTTGATTTTAGAAAGTTCTTCACTTGTGAACCAATGCAAATCTGCTATCGCAAGAATTTTAATCATTATGAATCCCTTCTTGTTTTCCATTGATAACTGGTTCTGCCCTGATACTCATTTGGCACAACTTCCGGCACGACAATGGTTTTTCTTCCGTTTGATGTAAAAGAAGTTTCCTTACCGGAAAGAAGTGTTTTTAGTTGTGTTTCTGTGAGAATTTTTCCGTAAACTTTGCCAAGGAACATACCACATTTACCTGTGCAGATACCGCCGTATTTTTCAGTCATAATTACAGCATTTCCACATTTCGGGCATTTGCCGATTTCTTCTTTTGGTAAATCATCACTCTTTGTTTTCCATTGATAATAGATTTTTCCCTGATATTCTCTTTCGGCGATTTCAGGAAGAACAACAGTTGTCCGTCCGTTCGCTGTGAACGAGATTTCTTTTCCGGAAAGAAGTTCTTTTATCTGCTGCTCCGTGAGCTGATTTCCGAAAACTTTACCAAGAAACATTCCACATTTTCCAAGACAGATACCGCCGTTATCTTCCGACATAATTACACTATTTCCGCATTTCGGGCATTTTCCAATTGGTTCTTTTTCGGCATTCAGGTCATTTCCTGTTTTCCAGCGGTAGAAAGTTTTTCCATTGTATTCGTTCAGAACACATTCCGGAAGAATCGTTGCTTTTTTGCCGTTTTCTGCCGTGTAGATGATTTCCTCACCGGAAAGAAGATGCTTCACTTGTTCTTCTGATAGCTTATTGCCATAAATTCTACCAATAATCATGCCGCATTTTCCTGTGCAGACACCACTGTATTTTTCGGTCATGACTACATTATTTCCACATTTTGGGCATTTGCCGATTGGTTTATGTTCTTCTCCAAAAGACACACTTTCATCAATTGAGCTGTATTTTTCACAGAGATTCTTTACAAATCCAAGAATATCATTCATGAAACTTTCAGAGGAATACTGTCCTTCTTCCACAAGTCTCAGTTTGTTTTCCCATTCTGCTGTCAATTTCGGAGACTTGACTTCATCAGGAATGACACGAATCAGATTGTTTCCTTTTTCAGTAGCAGTAATCTGTTTTTTATTCCGTTCTGCATAGCCTTTGACAACCAGACCGTCAATAATTCCTGCTCTTGTAGCTGGTGTTCCAAGACCTTTCTTTTCTGTTTCTTCGTCATAATCTTCCTGTCCGGCATGTTCCATAGCTGAAAGAAGTGTATCTTCCGTGAATGGTTTCGGAGGACTTGTCCAGTGTTCTGATTTCAGTCCGGAAACATTATCAAAAGTTTGACCTTGTGTCAGTTCAGGCAGATTCTTTATATTTTCCGGTTCGCTGTCTGAATCGGAATTTTTATTTTTCAGTACAGATTTTATGGAAGTTTCGAGTATTTTCCATCCATTTTCAAGAATAGTTCTGCCTGTTGCAGTAAAATCATGATTTTCGCAAGTTACCTTTACCCTGACAGATTCATATTTATGCGGTTCTGCTGTTGCCATGATGAGCTTTGCAGAAATGAGCATCAGAATATTTTTTTGTTCATCAGATAATGTATTTAGGTCTGTACCTGAAATATTGGCAGTTGGAAGAATTGCATGGTGTCCGGTTACTTTGGAATTATTAATGCAGCGTTTTACATTGACCGTCTGCTGTTTTCCGAACTGCGGAAATACCTGAAAAACTATCTGCACCATATCTTCTGCTGTCTGTTCCATATCATCAGAAAGATACTGTGAATCTGTACGGGGATAAGTAGCGAGTTTCATTTCATAGAGTTCCTGCAAGGCTTTCAGTGTTTGCTGTGCAGTATAGCCGAACTGCTTGTTGGCTTCTCTTTGAAGAGTAGTCAGGTCATAAAGTTTCGGAGGATTTACGGTCTTGATTTCTTTTTTCACTTCTGAAACAACGGCTGTTTTTCCATTCACCAGAGCGACAAGAGCATCTGCCTTGCTTTCCTCATCAATACGGTCAGAATCCGCAATGAAACTACCACAGTTCAGTCCTACTGTAAAATATTTCTGTTTTACGAAATTCTTTATATCGTTGTCACGCTTGACAATCATAGCAAGTGTCGGTGTCTGCACTCTGCCCATAGACAGCTTTGTGCGGTAACGGACAGAAAAAAGTCTTGAACCATTCATGCCAACAAGCCAGTCCGCTTTTGCACGGCAGAATCCAGCCTGATATAAATTATTATATTCTCCTGCATTTCTCAGATTTTTCATGCCGTTCCGGACTGCACTTTCTTCCAGACTGGAAATCCATAATCTTTTGACAGGTTTCTTGCATCTGCAAAGAATATAGACATATCTGAAAATCAATTCGCCCTCCCTGTCTGCATCAGTTGCACAGATGATTTCATCCACTCTGCTGTCATTCATAAGATTTTTCAGAATCATAAGCTGTTCTTTCTTATCCGGCATGACTTTAAGCTTCCAGTTTTCCGGAAACATAGGCAGCATATCAAAAGTCCAGTGCTTTTCTGCCCATTCTTCGCAGTATTCATCAGGAGTTCTTAAACCTATCAGATGACCGAAACACCATGAGATAAGATAACCATTTCCCTCAACATAGCCGTTTCTTTTCTGTATTGCACCGACTACTGGAGCAATGCCATTCGCAACAGACGGCTTTTCTGCAATTATCAATTTCATGACTTTCCCCTTTTCTTTCAGTATGTTATTTTTTTCTGCCCATCTGACTTCTTTCGAGCTGAATATCTTCAAAAAAATCATTAGGCAGATGATAAACAGATATAATTTTAGCAAGGATTCTGTTGTTTGGTATAAAAAGTCCTCTTTCCCACATAGAAATGGAAGATTGTTTTGAACCAATTAAATTTGCTACTTCTTCTTGTGTGTAGTCACTCCATGCTCTTAACTGCTGTAAACGATAAGCAACCGGATAAGATTTCAGAGCATTTATTCTTTCTTCGTCAAACTTTTCTGTATCTTTCATGTCATTACCTTATTTCTGGTTTCAGGTGTGTACGGATTAACAGGCTTAATTGCAGCAAAATTCTGTTCTTCGCTTTCATCAGAAACGGAAGGCAGAACCGGAGTAAGCCCTTTTGTCTCTGCATTAGAGGGCTGTCCATTCTGTTTCTGTTCATAAGCGGTATTGACAGCCTGAACAACAGTATCTACATCCAGAATATCAATTTTATCTTTAATTTCCTTGCTCAGTTGCAGAATTTTTTCAATCTGACCGCCGGATAAGCCGCCTTTTTTGAACCACGCATTAGAAATCTGTTTCTGCAAATCTTCGTGATACAATTCATCATAAACTGTTTCCAGTTCCTTGATTTTGGCATTTTCAGCTTTTATTTCTTCTGTCAGAGTTTTGATTTTCTTTTTTTTCTCTTCTTTGGATTTTTCGAGCCGCTGTAATTCACGCCGGACACTGTTTAAAGTGCGAGGTTTCTCTGACTTTTCGGCTTTCTCCGCCTGTTCTGTCTGTACAGTTACTTCTGTTTTTTCTGTGAGTTCGCTCATGTTGATTCCTCCGTGATTGTTTTTTCAAATAAATCTTCTATTTCAGCAGGATAAGCTAAACTTCCGGTATCATCACCGAATATATCGTTTGAGCTGAATTTGAAACTTCCTGCAAAAATTTCTTTCGGATTTTCCGGATTAATAGTATTCTGATTAATAACGCTCAGAATATTTTGCTGATAGAACGCATAATCAGGTGCAAGCCTAATTGTATCATCATAACTGGAGACTTTTTTACTGCCGATAACTGAAAGATTGGCAGGAGAAACAGTTGCCGTTATCAGATGTCCGTTTCGTTCATTTCCGTCTGTTCCGATAATCCCTCCGGAAACTCCGGTTTTTTTGAGTTTTTCTCTTTCAGAATCCTCAAATACACCAACACTGAAATTCAAATTTGTTGCATAGCAGTTTGAAACGACTGCATCTGTATTGGACGTACTGCCCTCTCCGGCAATTCCTCCGGCAGAATTTTCTGTATACAGTGTAATTTTTCTTGCCACGCATCCCTGAATGTTTCCCCCATAATATGTTGGCAGTTCCTTTCCGGCAGGATTGTACATTTTCGCACCACTGATACTTCCGGCAATTCCGCCACCGTTAAAGATTCTTCCTTTGGCAGAAAATCCGTATACTGCGGAATTGAGGACATTTGCAGGCTTTCCGGAAATTCCTCCGGCATACAGAATATAATCATCCAGATAGGCAGAAATTCCGAAATCTCTGACATAGCAGTTTTCAATCTGACCGCCAAGTCCGGTAATCGCACCGATAGCATGTTCGCCCTGTCTGGTAGGTTCTACAGGTTCAGTATCTTCTTTCGGTTCAATGATATTTCCGTTTTCATCATATTCCACCAAATCAGGCGGCACAACTGCCGGAGCAGTAACTACCTCTGTTGCCTGTGTTTCATCTGTCTGCGGATAACGTGCCAGAATAGAAGAATGTGAAACCGTACAATGTTGTATCAGCGTTTCTCCTGTTTCATATCTTGTGCCATCTTCTGCATTATAGCGGTAATTATAGGCTGAACATACAACAAATCCATAATCTTTGTATTCTGTTGTTTCGATAGTTGAATTAGTAATATTTATATTTTTGATAACTGCACCGGAAACTTTTCCGAACAACGGATTGTCCAGATTTTCAATAATATATCCGTCACCATCGAATTCAAAATGTTCTGAATCAGGATTGCTTTTCAGTTCGTTGACGGTATCAATTGGAGTATGACTTGCCCAGTCTGGAAAGATAATATCGGCAGTCTGCTTGAAATATCCTCTTGCTTTTTCTTCACTCATGAGTTCGAGCTGGTCATAATAATCAATCAGATAGGGGTCATCTTTTGTACCGCTGCCACCGCCGTATTTGACGAGTACACGATACAGTTTTGTATCTTCCGTAAAAGTATAGGATTTGCCGCCGTAATACTCAATTCGCTTTGCATCAGGGTCAGAACTGAATCCCCATGTATATCCGGCTACATGAGTAAAGAAATCAGTTTTATCAAATTCCGGCAGAGTAATCTGTGCTTTTCCATCCACCGCAGAGCCTTTTAACTGTAAATCCTCAGTTGGAATAGGTAAATAGGAGCGGTCAATGGAAATTGTAATCTGTTGTGCAGCATCTTCATTCTGTTCCTGTTCCGGAATCAGCAGACCATCTTCTTCGGCAGATTTTTCAGCTTTTATAGATTTTTCATTTTCAGCAGCTTTTGATTTTCCGACTTTCATTCCGAAGCCGACACCAAAGACACCAACAACAAAAATACTGCAAACAGCTATCATCATTGTGACAGGAGATTTTTTCTTTTTCTTCTTTCCAGAAGAATAGGGCTTGTCGTGGATACAATCAATGCTAATTTCAGCCTGTGGCTGTTTTTCGGCTGTTTCTGTCAGTTTCTGAAATTCCTCATCAGACATAGCGGCATTAATTTCAGTTTCCGTTGCATAAACTGTATATTCAACCAGCATGTTCCTTGGCTTATATTGTTTGCGAAAATCAAGATACTGCTGACTGGTAAGCACCATTTCTTTACTCAACTGCGGAATTTCATCAGTATTTTTCTTTTCCGGAATCAGCACCATGAAAAAATTAACTTCCTTTTCTTTGCTTGACTGCATGTGTACTTTACAGAAAAAATTCATTACAGGTTATCCCTCTCTTTCTTTCGTTCACGGATTATCATAACAGTACAGAAACCTCCGGCAACTGCAAGAACAACTAAGTCCGACCAGTAAAACCGCCATTGCAGAGAATTTTTTTCAGCCGTTTCGACAACTTCTTCCTGAATTGGTTCTGCATCAGAATCAGGATTTACTTTACTGAAAAGAAAATTTCCGCCTAAGTAACATACTGCAATCAGGGCAAGCACCGTGAACAGTTTATTTTTATCAACAAATTTTTTGGCAATTGCAACACGTTCAGAATATTTCATATCATTCACCTTTATGTTGTAATATCGGGATTCATTTCAAATCCCTGTTCGGTAAGTTCTTCCCATTGTTTTTCGTTCTCTGTAAATTTCAGAGCATTCATAATTTCTTCTTTTGTAAAGAATGCCAGACCGACAGAATGTAAATCATGATTATGTTCGCAGATATATGTGACTTCCTCAACTGTTGCCGGAGTTTTATTTTCCGTTTTCTCATATTCCTGAAATTTTTTATATAAATCATTCAGAAAATCATAGCCATTATCTGAATAATAGGGTGTGCCGGAGAAGGATTCATATACAGATTTCCAGTTATCTATTCTCCATCCTATTTCATCATTCCAGTTTTGCCCGTCATATATCCTATAAGCAATATCACTCCAGTCTTCATAGGCACTCCATGCAGTTTCTCTGTTGGAAACAGCCGTTGCATAGGCTGGATTATCTTTTTCTTCCACATGTTTTGTACAGTTCTTATCAGGACAATATTGTCCCTCATAAATTGTATCGCTGAAAGTCACACATTTGGTAAGAATTTCGTCAAATACTTCCTGCGTATAGGTCACATGATAAATACCGCCGTCCGTATTGTTTCTTCATTCTTCTTTTTTTCAAGATAGACATAAGCGATTGCAATCGCTTCTTTCTGTGTGATTGTCAGGCTCATATCCCATGCAGATTTCAAAGTATTTTTTCTGTCATCTGTAGAGAAACTTTTTTCATATTTCACAAGCGGAACAGGACGAGTTCGTTCCATGTAGACCAAACTGCTTTCAGGAAGATTGTCATAATCATAATACATGTTGTCTATGATAGTATTAAATTCATTCTGCCGATTTGTGACCGCTGTATCAAAGTAATTTTTGGCTTGTTCATACTGTTTCGGAACATCACCAAGTCCAGCCGCAGAAGAATATGCTTTTTGATTGGATTTTACAGCACTTGTACCGCCAGCAATCAGAAGAACGAGTGCAGAACTGTTTGTCATTATAATTATCATAAATGCAATTAAAATAATAATGAACGGATTCATCAAAGCCGCTGCAACATGAACGACCACTGTTTCCGATATTTTAGTGGCAGTAACAATCGTCTTTCCGGCAAACTGTCCCGTTTTATAAATCACTTTTCCAGTGCCGACAGCTACATTTTTTGTGGTTTTTATAGTTTTCTTTGTTGTCTTGATAGTTCTGTCAACAGTCTTGATTGCTTTTTTAGAAGTCGTATAGCCAAGCCGAATACTCTCCACACCAGAATCAGATGTATCATTCTTATTGATTTTCTTATCAAATGGATTTGCTTTTGCAACTGCCGTCTTTATGCCATTTTTCACAGTATTTGCAGCAAAACTTGCAGGAGCTTTCAATGCTTTTTTTACGATTTCAGCTTTCTTGTTTTTATTCTTGTTATCTGGTGCAGAATTCAGTAATTCTGAATGCCTTTCATTCATTTCTGAAATTGTTTGATTCAAATTATCTTGTTTTTTCTGCAATTTTTCCAGATTATCAAGAACTTCCTGCTGCTGCTGTTTCAGATTGAACTGCTCCTGTTTCAGCTCTTTCAGTTCAGACTGTATCTCCTGATATTCATCCATTTCGGAACTGCACTCTGTAAGCTGATGTTCAAGTCTGGCAATTCTGGAATTGAGGTCATAAAGCCTATCTTCAATTTCTGAATTCCGATGTTTACAGTCTGCAATATCAGATTCAACATGTTCCAGAATCATTCCGGCATTTTCAATTTCTGTTTCCAATGTCAGCAAATCCATTTCAGAAATTTCCATATACTACCCTCCTGAAAAGAAAAATATTCATTCCTGTTTTTCCAGATTCTCACCGAATTTTGTGGAGATGATACGATAAATATTCGTATTGGTAGGAAATTTATTTTCAAATGGAATTGTGCCGTATTCATCAGCATATATCAGACCTCTGCCAGAGCCGACATTGGTAACATAACGCATGGTATCAGGAGAAATTTTCAGAAGTCTTGCAAGTTCTTCTCTATCTGTAGCATTCTGTGACAGCATGATGACAAACTTTGTATTAGAAATCATTGACCTTGCCATCTCTGAACGGAGTAAATCTTCTACGTTTTGTGTGATTCCGGTAGGAACACCGCCCCATTTTCTTGCACGTTTATATAATTCGTAGAAAAAGTTTGCAGACTGTTCTGATTTAAAAAGCAGATACATTTCATCAATATAGATTCTTGTTCCGAGTCCTTTTGCCCTGTTTTTCGCTACTTTATCCCACAGGTTTTCGAGTACGATTGTCATGCCTACTGTCTGGAGATTCTTACCCAGTTCCTTAATATCATACACAACAATTCTTTTATTGATATTTACATTCGATTCGTTGGAGAATACGTTCATCGAGCCGTGTACATAGAGATGCAAAGCCTGACGAAGATAAGATGCGGCATTTCTTGTTCCGGAGTCTGTTGCATTATCCTCATACTCCTGCAATTCCTCATAATACTCTTTTAGAGTTGCTTTCTGGTGATTTTCATAAGTCGAGTGCATCACGTTATCAATAATTGTTTTCTGAATCGGACTGATTTCCTGATTTCCAAGAATCGCCGAAAAGAACGAAAGCAAAAAGTCCAGTTTTGCCTTGATTGGGTCATATTCCTTATCTTCTCTGTCCGGATTTTCGGTCAAATCCATAGGGTTGATATGTGTGCCGGAATTTGGAGAAATATAGATTATTTCACCACCGAGAAATTCAACTAAAGCACCGTATTCCCGTTCAGGGTCAACTATCAGAATTTCGTCTGTTGTTGCAAGCATCGCAAATAAAATTTCGAGCTTTGTCAGAAAGCTCTTGCCACTTCCGGGAACTCCTAAGAAGAATCCGTTAGGATTCATCAGTTGTCTCCTGTCAAACAGAATCAGATTCTTTGTCATTTTATTCTGCCCATAATACAGACCGCCCTCATGGAGCAGTTCTCTTGCATTGAACGGCATGAAAACCGCTGTACTTTCAGAAGATAATGTTCTTCTGACCTGAATGTTGCGTTCTCTGTCATAAGAGAATGAATTGCCGATTGGAAACACACTTGAAAATGCCTGTTCCTGTCTGTAAGGAGCATTCATAGGTTCAATCTGATGTTTCCGGAGAATAATCTGCAAGGCTTCTGTATTCTTCTGGAGTTCTTCATAGCTGTCAGCCGTCAGCATCACGATAAACTGACATAAGGTCATCTTCTGATTTCGCTCCTGCAAATCCTGTAGAAATTCCTGTGCCTGTGCCTTGTCAATAGCAAGCTGTGTTCCTTCAATCGGGTCAATAAAAGCACCATGAGCCGCCTGTGCCGCTTTCCGGATTTTATCAATTTCTTCCTGCTTCATATCCGTGATTTTTCTCTGGAGCATGGTAAACGCTTCTGTAGGTTCTACAAATTCCACGTTCTTGCTGATGATAAGCGACTGGTTCATATCCACAATATCCTTGAAAATCGTATCTTCTACAGATGTAGGCAGTCTCTTAAAATAGATACAGCGAGCAAATTTATCATTGTACATGAAGTAGTCTTTTTTAAATTCAAAGTAGTCTGGACAGCAGAGTGTTTTCTCTGATTTCCTTGCAAATTCCTCACGGGTAATGGGACAAATTTTTGTGTCTACATCACGGAGAATATCTGCCATCAGCCGAACCCTGTCATTCGCATTGAGTGTGATGAGTTCTGTTCCGAGCTTCTCCATGCAGTTAATCAGGTGTGTTTCAATATTGAAAAATCTGGTATTTGCCGTTTCAAAATTGATTGCCGATACTGTTACAGTAATGAATTTCCGGCATTGCATACCGTTCTGTCCCTGCATCATGTTGTCTTGCAGAATCGTATTAAATTCGTGTCTTAATTCGTTCAGACCATCTTCTTTGTCTTTCAGCAGGATTCTTGCCTTGAAATCCTCTTTATTGAACTGCGTGTTCAGAAGTGTGACTTGCAGACTGACAGAACTGTCAAATCCGTTCAGAAGTTCAATATATAGCTGTAATTTTTCAAGCTGCTGTTCTCTGGTAAGTGCCGAGTAATTAATATCCGGCACAAGATAAGTTTTAGAATACAGATTTGTTGTTTCTCTTCCAATTTTGACATTGCTTTTCAGCAAACACACATAATTGCTGACAAAGCACTCATACGGCATTGTCTGGATTGTAGTACGCTTGATTTTCCGGTTTTCTTTCACTTTCTTATCTTTTTGCTTTTCTTTCCCTATCTGTAATTCCCGTTCTTTATCAATTTCTCTTGCAGACTTCTTTTCCAAGATTTTCCCTCCTAATCTTCTTCTATTTCTCCGTTATCAATTCTTTGCTGTGTGACATCCAGAGAGATGATTTCTTCCTGCAAAGCACTGAACAGATTCACATCTGTATCTTCATAAACTCGTCTTTGCGGCAGAAAATTAAATGCCAGAAACGCTTTCATGAATTCTTCAAATTTCATGTCTTTAAATGTCATAAAGCCCCATCCGGCAAACGGAGCAACAATAAGAATAATCATCCATGTCAGTGTATCAGAATCAATACGACCGTACCCGAATACACCAAGCGGAACACATACTGCCAATGCACCGCCAATAGCTGCTATCTGACGGACTGATAATCCAGCGATGAGTTTGCTCTTATATGCTTTTATTTCTGCCGGAATTTTTACTTCAATCATAATAATATCTCCTTTTCTGGATTTAGCCTATTCCGCATATCTTTTTAGACCATGCACCACTTTTGACAACACCGAGTCCAAGTGAAATCAAAATAATAATCTGTAGCATTTTGGTTGTCGGAAACAAATTCGCAATATACTTTGTCATTCCTGCATATATCAGAAACATGATGACAATTACAGCAATCTGTAAAACTGTAGCAATATAGTTCTTGATAAAATTCTTCGCTACATCATGAGAAGTTTCTGATGCAAATGTAGCAAGCGGTAACGGAGCGAAAATTGTATAGATAGAAAGCTCAAATACACGACCGATTACAATTACAAAAATAATATAAGCAATTGCTTTTATTACTAAAAAGTACGGCTGTAATAGAACCACTTCAAGAGTAGGCATTAGCAAAGCTGTTGTTGGATTGGCTAATGGATTAGCATTTAAATCAGTGCCATTAAATGTAGCATTAGGATAGAAAATCTTTACTGCATCTTGTGATATTAAGTAAGTATAGGTGGTACGATATTGACCTGCTCCGAGGTCATAAAAATAATCCCACCAGCCTTTTTTGAACATTTTAGTTATGATTCCATCTTCATCTACCCATGTATAAGTTTCAGCAGTTCCATAAGGCAAAAAATCAATTGATGTATTTGTTGCAGCTTTATTGATAGAATTAAATCCGGCATATATGTAACCGATAATTACATCAGCATTCTGGACAATTTGTTTCATTACAATAATTTTTATCAAAAAAAGAAGAATATTTTCCCATTTTGATGACCATTCAAAATTGACCGTTTTCTTGAAAAAATCTACCATGAGCAATAA
This sequence comes from Oscillospiraceae bacterium, assembly GCA_017430465.1. Classification (GTDB taxonomy): domain Bacteria; phylum Bacillota; class Clostridia; order Oscillospirales; family Ruminococcaceae; genus UBA3855. The sequence continues at coordinate 11,347 of JAFRMZ010000146.1, read as the reverse complement.
AGTAGCCACTACCAGAGCCATTGTCTTTGACGCATTTCTGACTGCGATTGCAATTGTTCCGGAAGATGTGTCATCAAGACTATTGACTACATCATAGGGGGAAGTTTGCGAAAATGTAAATGCTTTCTGAAGAATCTCGTTTGTTTCTTTTACATTTTCTGTAATAGTAGCATATATGTCCTGAACTTCAAATCCGAAAATATCAGCATGTGCTACCAACGGAGAAAATATATTCATAAGTCCGAAAATAATCACAAACAGATAAATTTTTGTCCGGATTGTGATTTTCTTTTTCGGCTGTGTTGCAGTTTTCAAATTATCACACTCCTTACACAACAAATTTCGGAAGAAGTGCCGAAACAGCGGCAATAATTGCTCCTGTACTCAATGCCCTCAAACCTGTAATTTTTGACACTGCATTGTTATCCTTGATTGCAAGTGCAAACATAATTCCGCCGATGAGCAAACCCAATGCACCTACTCTGCGAGTCCAGCTTCCGATAAAAGTCATGATAGCTTTGAATTCCGTATTGGCAGCAACTTCTGTATAAACTGCCGGAATCTTGAATATATCCAGTTTTCCGACTGCACTCCTAATCATGAATCCGGATATCATTGTGAAAATAGACTGTAACTGTTCTTTAGCATCATCATGACTAATAGACAATGCAAATTTTACCATTCCGGCAAATGCGACAAATCCGCCAATTCTTGCAATCCACAGACCAAAAAAATCGACACCATCTTGTAAAATTTCATTTGGTGTTCCGGCTGGAGGGTCAGGGAGAATTTTTGCCAGAAAAAAAGCTATCATATTCATAGCACATATCATTTTATAATCCTCCTGTTTTTTATTGTCACTTGTTCCGGCAGAAATACTGCCGGAACAAATGACGACTTTCGTAAATGGAGAGTGGTAAAAGTAATGTCAGTTAAAAATCAGGAGAACAGGTCAAACATACTTACACCTGTGCAGAGTGCTGCAACAGCAAATCCGGCAACAAGTGTCATCAAACCATTCTGTTTCTGTTCGGCATCGTTGTTCTTGATTGCAAGAGCGAACATGATACCGCCGACAAAGGCAACAAGCACACCAATACGTCTGAACCACTTGATAAAGAAATTAACGATATTTTGATATGCGGCATCATCGCCAGCAGCAGCAACAGCAGTATCTTCCATCGTATAAATCTTCGGAGCAGTAATCACAGCGGCATTGACAGCCGATGCATCCATAGTGATAAAAGCACCATCAGAGATTACAGAGGGCAGTTCTTCGGCAACAGCGGCAGTAACAGCAGGAGCTTCTGCGGCATTGGCAGACAGCGGAACAAGGCTCATAACGAGTCCCAGTGTAAGTACTGTCATCATCAGAGTGATGATTCTCTTGAAAGCAGACTTCTTTTTCTTTACATTGTACATGATAAAAATACCTCTTTTCATAAATTTCATAATTTCGAGTTTGGTCAGACTGATTAGAAAGCAGAAATTTCATCAAAATCTGACACACCAAGTTCATCCAGAATATCATTGTACTCATCTTCCGGAGAACTGTCATCCTCTGCGAGATGTTCTTCTACTGCAAGAACAGTTTCCAAATCCTCATCATCGGATAAATCTCCCATATCCATAGCTTCGGCTTCCTCATCCGGCTGAATGAAATGGACTGTATTTTCTGCATTTTCAGAATCATCTGCAATTTGTTCTGCGTTGCTTTCTTCCTGATTTTTCGGAATAACAGCAACAAGATTTACACCCTCATCCTGCACCACCTCCTTTCGTGATTCTGATTCTTTGACGGGTTCGCCCAGATTGAATGATTCCAGTTTTGAGACTTCACCGTATCGTGGAGCAACATAGCCTTCTTCCAATTCCGGAGCATCACTTTCGGGCAGTTCGTCAGCATATTCCTCAGAGATAGCTTCACTGTCATCTTCATAATCAGAATACAGTTCTGCTTCCTCATAGGTATCGAATATAAGCGTTTCTTTTGTGACTTTTGGAATTTCACTAATTTTAAAGTAATTTATGATTTTCTCCTGCACTTCATTTTTGGAATCTTCTTTTTCCAGTTTGACCGGAGCATTTTTTTCTTCTTTCAGAACAGTCTTTTGTTTCTGCTGTTCTTCAAATTCCTTTACCGAAACAGCTCTGACCGTTTTTACATCAAAAGCATTTTCGGGATTGGCATCAGCCAGAAATTTATAATTAGGATGTTTCTCAATCGGGTATTTCGTGCAGTAAAACGGATTGTGTGAACGTATCATCAGAATGCAGTCTGTTATTGGCATAGTGGCGATTTCGTTTGTCTGCATCAGTTCACGACCAAGAATGCTGTTGTTTTCTGATGTGGAAGGCGATTTGCCTTTTGTTTTATTTTCGCCTTTGACATCAATTGTTTCTTTTCCGAGCTGTTCGGAAATAGATTTCAGAGTGCTTTCTTCCTTGCCGCCGAGAAACAGAGTAGAATCACAGTTACCTGTGATAACTTCCCATGTTTTCTCATATCGTGCTTTCAGTTGTGCCATGTTCTGGATAATAACATTCAGGCTCATGCCCATTGAACGGACGAATGCAATCACTTTATCAAAATCCGGAATTTGTCCGATATTGCTGAATTCGTCCATGATACAGCGAACATGTACTTTGAGAGTACCTTTATATTTGAAATTGGCACGATTGGCAAGCACGTCAAACATCTGCGTATACATCATAGCCGCCATGAAGTTATAAGTAGCATCTGTTGCAGAAATCAGGATAAACAATGCTGTTTTTCTGTCACCGAGCTTTTCGAGTTCGATATTGTCACAACAAGTCAGATTGCTCAGATTTGTCAGATTGAACATGAAAGTCTTGACATTGGCACTTGACAGAAAAGACTGTCCGGTTTCTTCCGGAGCGTTCCGAACTTCCTTATAGAGCCGGACTGCGATACTGTCAGGCTTTCTCCGTTCCAGTTCGATAAAATCCTTATCCAGAGGACAAAGGAACGCTTTTGACCGTCTTGTATTATAATCTTCTTCTGATTCATCAGGATTTCGTTGCAAGAAATATCCGTCCGGAATTTTACTGCCACTTGGTGGATATTGCAGTTTTCTCATCTTTTCTGTTGCTGAAAAGAAATTCAGATGTGTCAGGTCACGAGTTTCAGGAATGATTTTTCCTTTTTCATCGAATTTTGCATTATATTCGCTTTCCTCAAAAAGCAAAAATACAATTGCTTCAAGGAGTGACTGCCCTTTCTGACTCCAGAAATCCTCTTTTTCGCCTTCGCCTTTTGTATTTTTGAAAAGCACTTCTACCATTTTCTTGATATTATCTTCCGACAAAGTGCCGTCATAATTGTAAACATAATGAAACGGATTGTAATTATTGGAATGTTCCATTTCAATCAGATTGAACACTCTGACAACATATCCGGCTTCTTTGAGCATTTTTCCGGTTGATTGCAAAATTTCGCCTTTCGGGTCAGTTATCACATAGGAAGTGTTTAACTGCATAATGTTTGGCTTTGCAAAAAATCGTGTTTTACCAGAACCAGAACCGCCTATAATCAGGACGTTCAAGTTCAGAAGATGCTGTTTTGCATTCAGAGAAAGATAAACTTCTTTTGTTAAAAGAATGTTATTATCAATGATAACTCCGACAAATTCGCCTTTTTCGTCAAATACACGCTTTCCGTCAGAAGTCAGAATCGGTTTGAATTCCGGCTTTTTTTCTTTTTCAGCGAGAGATTTCATTTCTTTCTCATCGCCCCATTTTGCAGAACCGTGTTCTATTCCTCTCCGATGCAGCCGCTTCTTATCTTCCGAATATTTATAGAGTGCGTAAACTCCAGTTATCATAAATCCCATGAACCCCATTTTTTGAGTATAGCTGCCGTTTGTCTGAATTAGTTTTATGATTAAATCTAGATTAGACGTTACTTTTTCAAATCCCTTGCTCATCAGATTGAGGTCTACAGTTCCGTCAGATTTTACAGAGCAGTCCATAGCTGCACCCAGCACAAATGAAAGTGCAATCACTATCAGAATGCCGATACCGTAGAAAATAAGTGTAGAAGTGCTTGTTTTTTTCGGCATTCCTGCTACATGCTTTGCCATTATCTTCTACCTCTTGAACGTGGAATTTCAGGTTCATCAGGGAAGTCAGGCATATCCGCTTCATCATAACTTCTGTATTTTTCTTTCAGCCAGTCAGGTTCTTCCGGAATATAATCATCAGGTTCAGGAGGGAGATAGTAATTGTCATTGCCATAATCCGGTGGAGGTTCATCATATCCATCATAGTAAGAATCATATGGCTGTGGTTCAGGCGGAACATTCCGTTCATCATCATAAGAGTCATTATAGTAAGTTCTTGCTTTTTCTGATTGTCTATTTTCCGGCTGATTGCCTGTATCACTCTGTTTAGGTTTATCATTTGTATCTGGATTTTTCTTCTCCTGTGAGGGGAAGTTCACTTCCATTGTCTGACGGAATTTTTCATGAATAGAAACTTCTTTTTCAGATTCTTTTTCTTTCTTCGGTTCTGGATTCAGGAAACTGTAACGATGTTCTGTTACCAGTTCATCTAATTTCTGATTCAGGCTGTTCTGACGTTCAGTCACCATTGTATTGAATTTTTCATTTGCCATTTCGAGCAGATTTTCCGATTTTATTTCGGAAATATCAAAAGTATCGCTGATTTCTTTTACTGCTTTTTCCGGTTTGGAAATATCGACAGTTACTCTTTTATCATGATGAGAAAGCGTAACTGAATTTTCTCTTGCTTCCTCAATCAGAACTACTTTTTCCGGATTCTGATTTTCTGCCATTCTGAATACATCTTTTGCCATCTGTTTGGCGATGTGTTCCGGCATTCCCTGACGCTTGTAGAGCTGTGTCATCTGGAACAGAGAATCTTTCTTATCTGAAAAAGAAAGACGAAGTAAATTCTTATCAGATGAGGAATGTTCCTTACCATTCTGGTCTTTTTCAGTCTTTGTGACAGCAATTTCAACAGTAAAATTGTCTTTGTCGGTGCGTTCAATCGCATTTTCAACCGAGTTGACCGGAACTTCTTTTGTAAATGTATTTCCGTCATTGTCTGTCCGTCTCATTTCGCTGACAACATCAGGATTTGACATATCAAAATCAGTTTTCTTGAATTCATAATTGAGCGTGGAATTTTCTACTCTGGTGTAGTATTCTGAAATCTTATCAGCTTTATCAATCAGAGCATTAATCTGCTTGTCATCTTTCAGACCAAGCCGTTTACGGAGAATATCACTCATCTGTTTTCTGGTCATCTTTTCAGGATTCAGAACGGCGAATTTTCCGTCCTCATTGTTCCGGAATACCACACGGGGAATTTTATCTGATTTCGGTGTCATGTGCCAGCAGGAGAATTCTTTTGTCAGAACACTTTCTCCCTCAACATGAACATTAGATTCGATATTGGAAAATTCATTCTGCGGATTATCGCTGAAAAACTGTTCTTTTTCCAGACCTTTGAGCTGTTCTTCCCCGAATTTGGCACAGGCAATTTTAGCCTTGTTTTCGTCATAGCCAAATTTTTGCTGAATCTGTTCTGCCAGTTCTTCTTTTGACGGTACTTTATCGAATGAGATTTCACGACCGGAGCGAATATCTTTCAGAGTATAGAAACCCTGTTCGTCTCTGTCAAAAGTAATATCTGTTTTTAGCTCATTGCATTTCCGGACAAATTCGTTTCTTGCGATATGAACTGCTTTTTCGTCCGATTTCTCATACAGACAGAAATACTCTCCGTCCCTTGTCTTTCCGAACTGTGCAGACAAGTCATGCTTATTCAGTTCATTGATGATAAATGGCATTTCCCATTCCTGAACCTTGAAATTTCCTAGTTCCTGCGGTCTTTCTGCAATTTTATTTTTCATCATATCCGTGCAGATTCTCTGGAAAATCGGCAGGTCAGCAGTACGGACATTGGCATACAGATTGTCTTTTCCCTCTGTACCGGTAAAAGCGACCGGAATACCGTATTCTTTCGCTTTTTTGGTGATGTATTTTCTGTCCTCATCTGTCAGACCTTGCTCTGATGCCGAGATAGTATCATTATTTTTCTTAGCATCGGAAATCAAATCACGGATTCTGACTGCACCAGACTTCAAGTCTGTCAGATTAGTAGAAGTAACAGACGGATTATCCCTGCCAGAACTGCGACCGGAGTTCATTTGTCTGTTTTTCTCAATCTCAGCGAGCATTTGCAGCAGTTTCGCTATCAGGTCAAGTGTCCGGTCAATCATGTGCATACCGGATTCTGCGGCTCTGGTAGCCACTTGTAAAGCTGCACCAGTTACCTCATCACTCATGTTCATAAGTCTTAATCACTCTCCTTACGCTGTTTTTGCATTTCTTTGACAAGCTCTCTTGTTTATTTTTTCCTTCAGCAATCCCATAAGCATAATTGAAAATTACTTTACTGAAAAGAAAGAGGATTCACACACCGAAACGAATTTTCTCTCTTTCAGCTTCTTTTACCTTATGAAGAAGTTCCTGAAATTCCTCAATCATCTGAATTTCATCGTCAGAATCAGTAATGCTTGTATAGGCAGTAAAGACGGTTTCCAGTTCAAAATAGTGTTCGTGAATGAAGTGGGAAAGTGTATCGGTAACGGATTTTTCTGAATTTTCATCAAGTTCGGAATTTGTGCTATTAGTAGCACATTTTTCAGGTTCGTTATTCTGAAAGTCGTTCTCCGGTTCTGCATCAGACTCAGAATTTGTGCTATTAGTAGCACATTTTTCAAGTTCGTCATTCTGGAAGTCGTTCTCCGGTTCTGCATCAGACTCAGAATTTGTGCTATTAGTAGCACATTTTTTTAATTCCTCATTTTTCTTTTTCACATCTTTATGTTTGACGTTCTTTAAATCTCCTTGCTGAACTAATGCTTCCTGTGCATCTGCATCCAACTTAGCAATTTCATTTGCTGTAAAAATAGATACTTCTCCTTTTTGTACAGCATCTATTACAGGCTCAATTGCATTGTGCATAACATTTTCCATTTTTCCAATTTGTGCAGAAGACACACCGAGTAATTCAGCCAGTTTGTCACGGACACGACCAAATTTTTCACCAGATTCTTTTTTACTTTGCAGAATATGCTTTAATGTTTCATAGCTCTGCCAAAGTTCCGTATCAGAAATCTGTCTTGATGAGATATTCATCAGAATCAGGTCAAGCATTCTGGTATCGTCATCAGAATAGTCCTGCACCAGACAAGGGAGATAACGGGAAATATTCTCCCCGTTATCCAGAAGATATTGCACAGCCGCTTTTCTTCTGTGTCCGCTGATGATTTCATAGCCGTCTGATTCCAGAGGACGTACCACCAGATTATCTTTCACACCGCCCTGACCGAGAATTGTTTCAGCAAATTCTTCAATCCGGTCAATTGCAAAGAAGTTATCTTTTGATTCATGTAGTTCATCAATATCAATCATCTGAATACTGTCTGCCAGTGTATCACCGACAATTGCATTGAGGTTAGCGAACATTGTTTTCATGAGCATTTTCCTCCAAAATTTCATTTGTCAAATTTTCATAAGCATTGACTATCTTCCAAGAAGTTTGTGTCTGCGGAACACCTCTCTGACGGAAATAAGCTTCAATCGGCAGTCCTTCTTTCTGACTTTCACGGACGGTCTTAGAATAGGGAATAACTGATTTCATCAGCCGCTTTTGCAGAACTTTCCGGAATTCTTCAATAATTTCAGCATCATTTTCAGCACGATACATTGTCACGAATACACCGCCGAGCTTTACACCCTGTCTGTTGATTTCATCTGTTACCTTTTTCAGACCGGAAATTTCAAATTCACCGAGAATTGTCGGAACATAGACAACATCGAAATGCCGGATAATCTGTTTCACTTCATCGCTCATTGTTGGCGGCAAATCGAACAGGATATAATCAAATTCAGAGCGTTCCTGTTCGGTTGCGTTCATGTAGCGTTCCCATGTAGCATGGAAGATGTTTTCATAATCTGTCGGAAGAATGCCAGAAGTTTTCTTGCCGGACATGAAGAACATGAAACAGTTTTCCTGTGTATCGCAGTCTACTACAAGCACTTTGTAGTCATGCTTTTGCAGACTGTATGCCAGATTGATAACGGAAGTTGTTTTGGCGACACCGCCCTTATTATTGAAAATACCGATTTTTCTTACTTTTTGCATAATTATCTTACCTTTCTAAAATAGAAATGAATTTCGCACCTCTCATTTTTTCTGCATAGCCTGATAGCAGAACAGAACTGCCCGACAGTCTGACAAGCTGTCATGAGCCTTATCATTTCCCCAATCATAGCCGTAATAGTCAGCACAAGTTTCAAGAGTCTGCCATTTATAATTTCTGAAGTATTCGCTGTATTCACCGTAAATTGGTGAGAATTCGTGCATGATGTCAATAATTTCAGCATCTTCCGGAAAAACTGCACCGTATGTTTTCAGAAACGGCATATCGAAACTATCATGATTATAGCCGATAATCTTTTTGGCAGCATTCAGGACTGCATTGATTTCCGGCATGACCTGATAGATGTTCGGAGCGTTCTCTACCATTTCTGGAGTGATGTGATTGACACGTTCCGCACCTTTCCACGATTTCGCATACAACGGTCTGATATAGCTGTTATAGAGTGTTTCGCCAGTTCCGGAAATAATGGAAACTTGCAGAATTTCATCAGTGGAGTAATCAAGTCCAGTAGTTTCCAAATCAAGAATGATTGTTTCTGACGTATGTTCCGGAGCAAGTCTGACTTGTGCGATGAGCTGATGAATGGTTTTCTCAAGAACAGAATTCCGCTGTTCCAGACGTTCAATATACTGTTCTTGTGTCTGACGTTCCCATTCTTCCTGCATTTTCCGATATTCTTCCCGTTCTTTTTTCCGCTGGGCATTTCTTTGACGTTCCGGATGCCAGTAATTCTTTAATTCTTCTTTTGTTGCCTTGTGTACTTCCTGTTCTGAAAAGTATACAACAGACATACTGTGATGCTTATTTATCCATAATGTCTGCCCTTCAGCATTAGAATTCTTAACGAATCCTTTCATTGCCCATTGTCTTTCAGTCATCAGAGATTTATCCTCTGGATTTTTGATATGCATAGCATTTTGTTCCTTTCATGGAAAGAAATTTTATTTTCGTAAAACACTTGACTTTTTCAATTCTTTGTGTTAAAATGATAAGTACAAGAAACTTTTGTTTTTCCCTCTCACAGTGCTTTTGTGTGAGGGTCTTTTTTATGTCTGGTATTCCATTTTATTCCACTCCTTTCTCATTTTCGGAATTGCAACCCTATGGTATTTTCAGCCGTACACAGTCGCTGTTGCCGAACTATATGCCCCGGCAACCGAGCAGGAATGAGTATCAGAATTTCTTACATCCATACTTGAATGAATGTTCCAGATTGTGCAGAGCTGCATAAGTATGTGCAGAATATGCCTGATATTCACCATCAAGATAATTCACTATCATTTTTGTCAGATAGCCTTTGAGATTGCTGGAATATGGCGGATAAGCTTCTATCTGTTGACAATAATGCTCAAAGAAACAATGCATAAAATCATATATAGATTCATCGCTATGTTCTATATCATACTCATCTTTTCCGCCCCAATTGATGTAATTCAGGTACGAAATCAAATTCTGACTATTTATCACTTCTGTTGATTTTCCGCTGTATTTTTCTGTTTCGAGTATTTCCGCAAGATAAGAAATCGTACGGTTTGAAAATGATTTAAACTCTCCATCTTCCAGAGCATTCCAGCCCATTAGAAATTTCAAAGCATTCTCCATATTTTTCCGGTTATTTGCGAAAAAAACCGGAATCACACAGTATTTTGCTTCGATTTCTTCCGCATCCCAGCCGAAATAATTCCCGAAATTCTCTGCATTATCAAATATTTCTGAATTTATACCATATTTTTCGAGCAGAGGACTTTTCATGTAAAACAGCATTTCTCTGAAAGTTAAGACATTTTTCTTCTTTTCATCTTCTGATTTTTTTACAGTCGGTTCAGCTACAGGAGCAGGGTGTTCCGGCAGAGCTGATTCAGTTCTTACAAGCTGCACTTCATCTGATTTCGGAACATATTCCATAAGCGTATTGACAACTGTTGTTCTGATGAACTTGTCTCTTGCTTTCGGATATTTCAGATTTTTCAGAGCATTTCCGCATACTTTCCGGAGTTTATCCATAAAAGAATCAAGTGAATGTTCTGCATTGGCGATTGTTTTCAGCTTGCTGATAACTTTATCCAGCTCAATAGTTCCCTCTGAAATTGCTGTATCCAGATAATGAACAGTTTCGGCTATGAACGCTTCATTTCCGGAAATAGCTATTTTTTCTTTCAGTAAAGTATCTATTTCTTTGAATTGGGTTGTTTCGTTATAGAGTCCGTCTGTCTGTCTTTCAGTTTCAGAGTTTTCAACACAATTTTCAACACCACTGTTGAGTGCAGGTGCAGGACTGACAGACTGACTCAAAAAATAGTAATTGTTTTCATTCGTATTTGATACGTTAGTATTTGATTGTGCCAGTTTTTCCCCATTAGGATTATCCACATGCGGAAAATCACAACGTGGACAAGATGACGGATTCAAGCCGTTTTCAGAATCAGAATTTTTTTCTGGTTCAGATTTCTGATTTCTGTTTTTCCATGCTTCCTGAACGGTTTCAGAAAAACGATAGACTGTCTTCCGAAATCTGCCGAGTTCATCTCTGGTTCTCTCCATAATGAAATAGCCGAACTGCTCCAGTTCTTTCAGTCCGTTCCGGATTCTGGTTTCTCCGGCATTCATGATTTCACAAAATCCGGCAACTGTAAAGTGCCAGCCTTTCTTGGCATCATCTTCTCCGATTTCATTCATGCCGATGAGCGAGAGTGCCTTGCAGAGAATCGCATACGCATTAGGTGACAGCCGATTATCGTGAGCAAAGCTCTGCTTGTCGTTGGAAATCATTGTGTAGGAATGTTCCTTATCCTTCGGCAGTCTGAGAATCTCTGTATTGGCTTCATAAGTAATTGTCATGTTTTTCCCTTCTTTCTTTTCCAGAACAGGAGCAAAAGAAAACTTCGCCTTTTTTCAAAGACGAAGTTTCTTTTTTCATATTTGGGATTGTTTTGACTTGATTTCCCATACTCCGTGCTTTGGTGGATATGGGAATATTATAACATAATCTGATGATTTTGTCAAGACTTTCCCGAAATATTTAAGGCAAACAAATTCACAAATTTTTTCTTATTTATTTGTGCATGTTTACCAAACAAGAAACTTCAATCTTTGAACAGTCCTATTTTACGTTACTTTTTCTAATATATC
>JAFRMZ010000145.1 GCA_017430465.1 Oscillospiraceae bacterium | reverse complement strand
CGCCGTCAAAATACATTGCATTGGTGCTGAAGCTGTAAGCGTTACCGGGTTTGAAAGTATTCTCATCGAGTGGCTTTGCAGAGCCGTGCCAAGCAGAGGTTCTGTCCATTGCAAGCAGGGCTTCTTTTCCCTGATAGGCAGTTCTGCCGGAAAGCTTTACTGTTGCTGCACCACGGGCAGTCCAGTCAGATACTGAACCTTCAAAGGTATCCTGAAAATAATAGCCGTTTTCATCCGGCTGAACTTCTGTCGGCTGTTGTTCTTCGCCGGAAGAAGAAGTTCCGTCTGTAGTGATAACAAATGTCGAAACGCTTTTTGCAGGAAGCTGTGCCCAGAACGATGAACCTGTATATTCCAGATTTTCAGTCAGGGCGATGCTTTCGCTTGCAGAAGTTCTCCAGCGGTCAACATCGGTGATATTTTCGCCCTTAGCAAGATTAAACTGCTGTGCATAGCCATTATCGCTGTTATTAACAGCAACAACAGTCACCTGACCTTTGTTATTCTTATAAGCTGAAACATAGACTTCTTTTTCCGGAGATTCTGTTGCATCAATGCGTACATCTCCCGGACGGACAAACTTGGAATACTGCGCCATACAGTAACCACGCTTGGAAATCTGGCCATTTTCCTTCATCAGGCCGTAACTTCTTCTGATATACCACCAGACATAAGCATTCAGATTGCCGACTACCACACCGTTATGAATATTTCTGGAAACGTCCAGTGCATCCGGCCATAAATCAGCAGAATCCGCATGGCTGTCCGGAACATAGACTTCTGTCATCCAGATTTCTTTTCCGGAGTTTTCGAGTGCCGGAAAATCCATCCATTCACGGGGAGTTCCATAAAAATGCGTTCCGTAGAGGTCAACATTTGCAGAGGCCTGCGGATTTGCAAGAATGGCATTATAAATCTCTTTCCGATACTGGAAGCTTTCCGGAGACATCAGTTTTGCCTTTGTACCGGCAGTAACAGCTTTTCCGTAGTTGGCAATAAAGCTTGTCAGTTCATCTGCGCTCCAGTAAGTCCATTCGGCAGCGTAGTCAGGCTCATTCTGTACAGAAATAGAATATAAATTAATACCCTGACTTTCAATATACTTCACGAAGCTGTTCAGATGCTGGGCATACTGGGCAGATTTAGATTTGTCCAGTTGATATTTACCGCCTGTAATTGTGCCGTCGCCGTTGATGCGCATCGAAGCCGGCGGATTCCATGGTGTTGCGAAGATGGTTGCGCCCATTTTCTGCGCATATTTTGCAGTAGGAACGGCATTTTTCCACGCATTGGAATCATCACTGCAATAGATGCGCAGGATAGTCAGGCCGAGTTCATCCTCGCCGTTACCGAACGCTTTCTGACGCTGGGCATCTGTCATATCGCCCTGCGAAATCCACTCCGGCAGGTTGATTCCGCCGAACCCCCGAATGGTCTGATGGGTGGATGATGTGTCAATCTGGCAGACACTTGCTGCATGTGCAGGAAATATCGCAGAAAGACTGAGCATCATGGCAGCCGCCGAGAGGACAGCCGTAATTCTGAGTGAATGTTTCATGATAATCTCTCCTTTTTCTGATGAAATTAATATGTAATTTTTATAAAAATTATAACTATTTGTAAAATTCAAAGATAGGGGGAATGGGGCATCAAAGTACCTTTGATACCCCTGATTCTGCGCCGGTTATCCGGCATTTCAGAAAGATGTATGAAAAAAATGTTGCCTGCTCAATTTAGGGGGAATTGGGGTGTCAGGGAGACCGACACCCCTGATTTCTGCGCCGGTTATCCGGCGTTTCAGAAAGATGTATGAAAAAAATGTTGCCTGCGTAATTAAGGAGTTTCTGTTTTTTCTCTGAATCTCGTTTTGTATTTCCTTACATGCTTATGATACACTATTTTTGAAATTTCCGCAACCCATTTTTTGCAGAAAAGGTGGAAAAAATGCATGATTTATGAATAATTCTTTAAAAATTTTGAAATTTTTTAAATCTGCATGTTCTGATATATCCGGAATTCAAATTCCGCACCATGCGGAACAGCATTCGATGCCCGCAAACTGCCATTCTGTGAAACAATAATTTTCTGCGCAAAGGCTAATCCCAGTCCGAAGCCGTTTCTTGAAAATTCTTTTCCTCGGTAAAAACGCTCGAACAGATGAGGCAAATCTTCTTCCGGAATGCCTGCACCAGAATCTGTAATCACCAGTCCGGTATAAATCGCATTCTGAAACGCCCGAATTTGAATCATCCCGTTTTCCGGCGTATGTTCCATACAGTTTTTCAGAATATTTGTGACCGCCTCGGTACAGTAAGGCATATCGCCCATAAAGGAAGGTTCTCCGGTGATTTCTTTCCGGACAGTAATATTTTTTAATTCCAGAGAAATTTCAACCGGAGCAAGTGCATTCTGAATCAGGTCAGCCATGCGGATTTCTGATTTCTGAAATTTCACTGCACCGGCATCGAAACGTGAAATTTTCAGCAGTGTTTCAATCTGCCACTGCATCTGTGACAGGAGTTTCATCAGTTCCTGTATTTTCTGAATCTGTTCCTGCGGAGAAAGTGACTGTTTCCGGAGCATTCCGGCAATAAGCATCATACTGGTCAGTGGTGTGCGGAGCTGATGTGACATATCTTCCAGTGATTCTTTCATGAACTGCTTTTCCCGACTCAGTGCGCTGTTCTGTTCACGGAGGCGAATTGTCATCTTGTGGATTTCCGAAGACAGTATACTGAATTCATCTTCCTGAAATTCATTGAACTGTACGGTATCTGCGCCGTTCAGAATCTGCGTGATTTTATCGCATAATTTTATAATATTGTGTTTCTGCTCCCGATTCCGGAAATATTCTGTCAGCAGAAGCAGAATGCCGGTTATCAGCAGAAGAATACCTGCCGGAACACTGAACCAACAGCAGAGGCTTCCCCCGACAAGCAGAATCATCATCTGTATAATAAAATATTTCTTCATGATTCTGATGCCTTATATCCTAATCCTCTGACTGTCCGTATAATCTGCGGATTCTGCGGGTCATCCTCTATTTTGTCCCGAAGCCGTTTCATATAGACATTCAGTGTATTGTCCCCGATAAATTCCCCCGAAATTGTCCAGAGTTCATCGGCGATTCTGTCTCTGGAAATAAGCTGACCGGAATTTGATAGAAATAATAATAACAATCTGTATTCCAGAGCCGATAAAAATACTTCCTGATTATTTTTCATCACCAGTGCTTTGGCAGGGTCAAGCGTGAGGTTATGACAGCGCAGAATCTTTGGTGCAGATGTATGTCTCCGAAGCACATTCCGGATTCTGGCAGAAAGTTCCCTTGGCCGGAACGGCTTGCTGATATAGTCATCTGCTCCGATTTCAAAACCGGCTACTGTACAGGCTTCATCAGCAGAAGCCGTCAGAAAGATAACAGGTGTTTCTGATGTGCTCCGGATAGCGGAACATACTGAAAAGCCGTTCCCGTCTGCAAGCGAAATATCCAGCAGAACGCAGTCCGGTGCAGTTTCCTGAAATATCTGCAAGCCCTCTTTCTGTCCGGATGCTGTCCGGACAGTATAGCCTTCTGATTTCAAGTATTCTGAAAGCGTTTCTGAAATAGCTGTATCATCTTCAATCAGTAAAATCAATGACATGCTAATCTCCTTCTCAATATAATAATTCACTATGATTATATCATATTTCTGAAAAATATGCAAGAATCTTACAGAATTGTAATCCTGCCGAAACACAATCGTTATTTTTTTATGTTATAATAAAATCATCAAACAAGGGAGTGATATTATGGAATTTCTTAAAGCAGAAAATTTATGCAAAATCTACGGCAAAGGTGAAAACGAAGTCAAAGCTCTGGATAATGTTTCGTTCAGCGTACCCAAAGGACAGATGACGGCTGTTATCGGGGCATCCGGTTCAGGAAAATCGACACTTCTGCATATTCTCGGCGCAGTCGATAAGCCGACTTCCGGAAAAGTCTGGCTGGACGGTCAGGATGTCTTTGCGCAGAATGCCAAGAATCTGGCTATTTTCCGGCGCAGGCAAGTCGGCCTGATTTATCAGTTCTATAATCTGATTCCGGTACTTTCGGCAGAGGAAAACATGATTCTGCCCATGCTTATGGACGGAAGAAAACCCGACCCGTCCCAGATTGATGAAATGCTTCGGCTGATGAATCTTACTGAACGCAGAAATCATCTGCCTTCTCAGCTTTCCGGCGGACAACAGCAGAGAGTTTCCATTGGCAGGGCATTGTTCACCTCTCCGGCAGTAATTCTTGCGGATGAGCCGACCGGCAATCTTGACAGCCAAAACAGTATGGAAATTATTCAGCTTCTCCGGAAATCGAATCAGGAACGCCGTCAGACCATGCTGATTATCACACATGATGAAAATGTTGCATTGCAATGTGACAGAATCCTGACGATTTCGGACGGCAGAATCGTGAATGATGTACTGACAGGACAGGGGGCTTGATGTTATGTTTGAATGGCTTCTGGCGAAAAAATACATTATTCAGCAAAAACGTCACTCGTTTCTGACCGTGTGCAGTATCATGACAGCACTGGCTCTGATTACGGCACTGTTCACGCTGTTTTCTACCGTCTTTCAGTGTCTGCGTGATATTGAATATGATAATAATCCGTGGCATTACAAGATTGTACATCTGACCAAAGAAAAAGCAGAATCGCTTCTGAATCTGCCGGATTTTGAGGGCGAGACGGTGCGTGATTTTTACGGGCGCGAAGTTCCAAAGCCTGCCCACGGAAGTCGTTCTCTCGGCTCGGAGACAAATTCGTCCAAGGCGATTGTGGAGGCGCTTGTCTTT
>JAFRMZ010000144.1 GCA_017430465.1 Oscillospiraceae bacterium | reverse complement strand
CTGTACTTCTCTGACTTCCGTGAATATTCCGGCGAATCTGAAAAGTCTGGGAGCGTATGCATTTGAAAACTGTCCGATTACAGAAGCCGTGCTTCCGGAAACACTCGAATCTGTCGGAGCAGGAGCTTTCAGCGGATGCAGTCTTCTGAAAGAACTCAACATTCCGGACAGTGTATCCGAAATCGGAGGAGCAGTATGCAGTAACTGTACTGCTCTGGAATCTCTGAAACTTTCTGCACAGATGACGGAACTCCCGAAAGAAAATAGCACTGACTTTCTGGAAAACTGTATCAGTCTGAAAAGTATTACGATTCCGGAAAATCTGACCAGAATAGAAAGCAATCCCTTCAAGACCTGTACAGCACTGGAAACTATCGAAGCAGACGAGAATAATCAAATCTATACCAGTGTTGACGGCATTCTCTGCACGAAAACAGGACTTTGCCTGACGGTCTATCCTGTCGGAAAAACAGATAAAATCTGCACTTTGCCGGAAGGTATCACCAGAATCGGAACGAGTGCATTCTGTAATACTGTTTATCTGGAAGAACTGATTCTGCCTTCGACACTGGACAGGCT
This sequence comes from Oscillospiraceae bacterium, assembly GCA_017430465.1. Taxonomy (GTDB): domain Bacteria; phylum Bacillota; class Clostridia; order Oscillospirales; family Ruminococcaceae; genus UBA3855. The sequence continues at coordinate 2,172 of JAFRMZ010000144.1, read as the reverse complement.
CGGCATTGCGGCGAGTGCTTTTCTTGACTGCAGGAGCCTGAAAAAAGTTGTCATTCTGGAAGGACTCATCAATCTTGCAGCATTTACATTCTGGAACTGCGAAAATCTGAAAGAAATCGTTCTTCCGGAGAGTTTGTATTCTGTGATGAACGGTGCGTTTCTGAACTGCTCCTCTCTGGAAAATATCATCATTCCGGATAATGTTTCCAAACTGGACAGCAATGTTTTCAGCGGCTGTACTTCTCTGAAGTCTGTAACACTTGGAACAGGAATCAAAGAAATTGGCAGCAGTATTTTTAAAGGCTGCGAAAATCTGACGGATATTTATTATACCGGAACAAAGGAACAATGGAAAAAGATAGCCATTCAGCAGAAAGGAAATGAAATTTTTCAGAATGTGCAGATTCATTTTGAAGAATCCGCCCCGGAAATCCTGACAGGTGATATTAATCAAGACGGACAGGTCAGCGTTTCTGATGTGATTGTTCTGCAAAAATATCTTCATGGACAGGAAACATTTACAAAATCACAGTTTCAGACTGCTGACCTCACACAAGACGGAAAAGTGAATATTTTTGATTTTATTAAATTAAAATATCTGCTTCTGGAAATGGTGTGAAAACCAGTTCAGAAAAATTGTTAAGACAAATCGAAATTTGTAGAGGAGACAATATAGATGAGTATAATATTCAAGGAATTTTTTGAAAGGCTCCTGCACCAGTTATCCATAGATTTTAACTGTAATCCGGATAATCTCCGGGCGAGGGAGAATATAGTTACAGTTTCGGAGCTGAATAAGGGAAGAAGAAGCTACAGTCCCGGAAAACCATTTCTGCAAATGGTAACACTTGGTGGGAATACCGTCATTATGTCAGACGAATGTCTGCAAGAGTTCCTGTGCAGATGGGTCAAGGATGTGGAAGGGTACAAGCTATTTGATTTTGAGAATCTCATGAAGCTAAATGAAGAACTGAAAAAGTACGGCTATCAAATGAATTCAACACATCATATGTTCTTGCCTTGCCACGATGTCAACGTAGAAAAACATTATCCAGTAAAATGGTTTTATGAGAACGAAATCAACCAATTTTACGGTGATTCGAGATTTCCGAACGCAATCGCCTTTCCGCTTTCTTGCCCTGTACGACCTGACAGAATTGTTGTGATTGCTGTCGATGGAGATACCATTATGGGTATGGCAGGCTGCTCGGAAGATGCTCCTCACTGGCAGCAGATTGGAATTGATGTTCTCCCAGAATACCGTTCAAGAGGCATCGGAACTTATCTTGTTTCCTTGTTAAAAAATAAAATCATTGAAATGGGTGATATTCCATTTTACGGAACTGCTGCCGCAAATATTCATTCACAAAATATAGCTATAAATTGTGGTTTCAGACCAGTCTGGGTGGAAACAGAAGCGATAAAGCTCGAAGAGGAAAAATGACAACTTCTGATTTATGTGAGTAAATAAGAATAAGCTCCGAAATTGGCTATTAACAGCTGATTTCGGAGCTTATGGATTTATTTCACCAAAATAATCCGAAATATCTTGCAAAATATTTCTGGTTATGCTATAATATTACACATAAATAACAGAGAACGGAGAGGAAAAACATGACAAGAATCCGTTGTGTAGTGGAAAGAATCACATTTCAGAGTCCGGAAAACGGCTACAGTGTGCTTCGGGTCAGCGTATCGGGATATCGAGACCTTGTAACAGTAGTCGGAAATCTGCTCGATGCTGTGGTTGGTTCGGTTCTGGTGATAGACGGCGAATGGGTAATGGACAGAAGATACGGTCAGCAGTTCAGAGCCGAAAGATGGGAAGAAACTGTTCCGGCAACTGCATACGGAATCGAAAAATATCTCAGCAGCGGCATGATTAAGGGCTTAGGTTCAGTCTATGCAAAAAGAATCGTGCAGAAGTTCGGAACAGATACGATTTCAGTCATCGAAGATACGCCGGAACGTCTGTTTGAAGTGGACGGAATCGGCAAAAAACGGCAGAAGCTGATTCTGGAAAGCTGGGAGCGGCAGAAAGGAATCAAGAATATCATGCTGTTTCTGCAAAGCAACAATATCAGTGCGTCCTTTGCAGCCAAAATCTACAGGCAGTACGGAAAAGACAGTATTGAAATCGTGAAGAAAAATCCGTACCGGCTGGCAGATGAT
>JAFRMZ010000143.1 GCA_017430465.1 Oscillospiraceae bacterium | reverse complement strand
GATGTGCGTACAAGCAATATCTGGTATGGCAATGAAGTTGTAAATTATCATACTGTAACAGATGATTTTTACAAGTATTACGGCATTGCAAGGAACAGCACTGCATTAAACGAGGAGGAAAAATCTATGACTTTGAAGGGCATTGATGTGAGCGTTCACAACGGTTCTATTAACTGGAATCAGGTAAAAAATAACGGCATTCAGTTCGCCATTCTCCGTGCAGGATATGGCAGAGAAGCATCACAGAAAGACCAGCGTTTCGAGGAATATTACAGAAATGCAAAGGCTGTCGGTATGCCGGTAGGAAGCTACTGGTACAGCTACGCTGTTTCTCCTGATGAAGCAAAAATCGAAGCACAGGTCTGCATTTCTATTTTGCAAGGAAAGCAGTTTGAATATCCGATTTATTTCGATTTGGAAGAGCAGAATGCTTTTAACACCGGAAAAGCAAACTGTTCTGCTATGGTTTGTGCATTCTGCGGAGAACTTGAAAAAGCCGGATATTTTGCAGGATTGTACATGAGCCGTTCTCCGTTCAACAGCTATATGGAGGACGACATCAAAACCAGATATGCCCTCTGGCTTGCGGAATACGGCAATCGGCTTAATTATAGTGGTTCAGTCGGAATGTGGCAGAAGTCCAGTACTGGCAGAGTTTCGGGAATCAGCGGAAATGTAGACATGAACGAATGTTACATTGACTATGCTGGAAAAATTAAGTCAGCAGGTTTGAACGGTTTCAGTGAGTGTCAGATTATTGATGCTCCTCTGACTGCTCCTGAAATTCCAAAATCAGAAAATCAGGCAACAGTAGAAGTTAATATCAACGGCGAAATTTACAGCGGAAAGCTGAACAGAAAATGATAATTTTCACAGTCGTAAACGGTTACAGTCCTTCATATTTCGGCACATTATTCGTTGACTTACCGGCAGAACAGAGGTAATATGGGATACTGAAAGGAGGGCTATATATGCGTAAGATCACGAAAATAGAGCCTACAGAACCCATATTTCCGAAGCGAAAACGTGTCGTTGCCTATGCTCGTGTTTCAATGGAGTCGGAACGCCTGATGCATTCCTTGTCAGCGCAGATCAGCTATTACAGTGAGCTGATCCAGAAGAACCCGGAATGGGAATACGCTGGCGTATATGCGGACAGTTTCATCTCTGGCACGGAAACGATCAAGCGGCAGGAGTTTCAGCGTATGCTGGCGGACTGCAATGCTGGGATGATCGACATCATCCTCTGCAAGAGCATTTCCCGCTTCGCCAGAAACACAGTTGACCTTCTGGAAACCGTCCGCCACCTGAAAGACCTCGGCATTGAGGTGCGGTTCGAGAAGGAAAACATCAACTCCCTGTCCGGTGACGGAGAGACTTTGACTATCAATTGAATACAATAAAATGAAAGGTCAGATACTGAAATACCGCATAATTGCGATAAAATCAGCAGTTGACCTTGCCTTGCTGTTCAGTTTTACATGCGAATCATATACAGAGAATAGCTACACTCTCAAATGATAGGCTTTCCACAAACAACACTATGCAAATGATAGACAGCTTTCGTTTGAAGATGGCTATCATTTGAAGGTGTAACAAAATTGCCTATACTTCCACTGTAACGGAATAGTTTAATTTTAAAAAATCTGGAAAGCGGTGCTGATGAAATTATTTTGAAAATTTCCGCTTTCGCTTGATTTTTCTGGAATTTTGTGCTATAATATTCTCAGAAACGCTGAATCATGATAATTATAATAAACTTTTATTTTGCGAAAGGAGCGTAATTTTTTGTTACTGACAATTACCTATGAAGGAACTAACACACAGGAACTTGGCTATCTGTTACATAAAAATCCGGAGCGGACACAACAGTTTGAATTATCCTATGGTAAGGCTTATGTGTTTTATCCAGAAGTTTCAGATACACGAACAACCGCTGCACTGCTGCTGGACATAGACCCTCTTGACCTTGCAAGAGGAAAAGTTGGCAGTAAAGACGGCGGTCTTTTTGATTATGTGAATGACAGACCTTATGCCTCCACTTCTTTTATGAGTACAGCTATTGTGCGTATTTTTGGTACAGCGATGAACGGCAGATGTGATAAGTGGCAGGAACTTGCAGATACTCCTTTGAAGCTAACAGCCTGTCTCTCATCTCTGAAAGATAACGGTGATACAGAGCTTGCAAAGGAAATGTTTGAGCCATTAGGCTACACAGTGACAGCACAGCGAACAAAACTTGACGAACATTTTCCTGAATGGGGAATATCACCGTATATTGACTTGACCATCACCGGAACGGTGAAGCTGTCAGAGCTTCTGAATCATCTCTATGTACTGATACCTGTTTTTGACAAACAGAAACATTACTATATTGCTGAAGATGAAATACAAAAACTTCTCAGTCACGGTGAAGGCTGGCTTGCGGAGCATCCTTACAAGGAGAAAATCACACGCCGCTACTTTACTGCCAGAAAAAGTTATGCCCGAAAAGCACTGGACATTCTTCTTTCTGATGAAATGATTGATGATGATAATACAGACGATACAGAAAGTTCCAAAAAGGAAGCTCGCACGCCCCTGAATACTCAGCGTATGGAAACAGTGAAAAATGCAGTTCTTGCAAGTGGGGCTTCGAGTGTGATTGATCTTGGCTGCGGTGAATGCCGTTTGACCTCACTGCTGCTGAATGAACAGCAAATCAAAAAAGTGACTGCCTGTGATGTTTCTGTTTCTGAGCTGGAAAAAGCTGCACAGAAACTGCATCTTGACCGTATGCAGCCATACCGCAAGAATAAGCTGAAACTGATGCAGGCATCATTGACCTATCGGGATAAACGCTTTGAGGGCTACGACTGTGCCTGTGTGATAGAAGTTATTGAGCATATCGAACCACTGAGAATACCCGCATTTGAGCGTTCTGTTTTTGAATTTGCCGCTCCGAAAACGGTCATCCTGACAACACCAAATAGAGAGTACAATACCAACTATGAACATATGCAGGAGAACACGCTTCGTCATGGCGACCACCGTTTTGAATGGTCAAGAGAAGAATTCAGAGCGTGGACAGAGCATATCTGCGAAACATTTGGCTATTCGTGTGAAATCAGCGGTATCGGTGACCCAGACGAAAAACTCGGTACTCCGACACAGATGGGAGTGTTTACAAAAAATGGATAACTATAGAATAGAAATACCGGAATTCTGCCTTGTTGCACTTGTGGGCGGTACATCTTCGGGAAAAAGCAGTTTCGCTCACAAGCATTTCAAGCCGACAGAAGTACTGTCCTCTGATTTTTTCAGGGGAATGGTGTGCGATGACGAAAATAATCAAAATATTTCCGGAGATGCCTTTGATTTGCTGTACTATGCAGCAAACAAGCGTCTTGATAACATGAAGCTGACTGTCATTGATGCGACAAATATTCAGCAAAGTGCAAGAAAGCAGGTCATTGACCTTGCAAGGGAACAGAATGTTCATGCGGCTGCCATTGTGCTGAATCTTCCGGAAGAAGTCATGCAGGAACGCAATAAGGCACGCCATGAACGAAATTTTCCGGAGCGTGTCATCCGTCAGCACTGCCGTGATGTGAAGCGTAGTATCAAGGGATTAAAGCGTGAAGGCTTCCGATTTGTTTATGTCATCAATTCTCTGGAACAGCTTGAAAATACAGAAATTGTCCGCACAAAGCTGTGGAATGATAAAAAAGAACTTCACGGTCCTTTTGATATTATCGGCGATATTCACGGCTGCTGTGATGAACTGGAGTTACTGCTTGACAGGCTTGGCTATAAAAATACTGACGGCATTTATGCTCATCCTGACGGCAGAATAGCGGCTTTCCTCGGTGATTTTTGCGACAGAGGAAACAGAAATGCCGATGTTCTTCGTCTTGTGATGAATATGGTGAAAAGCGGAAACGCTATTGCTGTTCCGGGTAATCATGATGTCAAACTCCTGAAATATCTCCATGGCAAGAGTATTGCCATGACTCACGGCATTGACAAGACGATTGCTGAAATTGAAATGCAGGATGATGCTTTCAAAAATGAAGTCGCTGAATTTATCGACAGTCTTATCAGCCATTATGTCCTCGATGATGGAAAATTGGTTATCGCTCATGCAGGCTTAAAACAAGAGTACATTGGAAGAGGTTCAGCAAGAGTAAGAGAATTTTGTCTGTATGGTGAAACAACAGGCGAAACAGATTCTTATGGTCTGCCTGTCCGCCTTGACTGGGCAGCCGATTACAGAGGCCGTGCTACTATTGTTTACGGTCATATTGCCGGAAAAGAAATCAAATCACAGAACAATACATTCTGCATTGATACCGGCTGTGTTTTTGGCGGAAAGCTGACAGCATACCGTTATCCGGAAAAGGAATTTGCAGAGGTTCAGGCACTCCGGCAGTATTAT
>JAFRMZ010000142.1 GCA_017430465.1 Oscillospiraceae bacterium | reverse complement strand
TCAACCGTTATATCAAACGTTTCCGTATTCTTTCTTCACGCTACAGAAATAAAAGAAAAAGATTTACTCTTCGTGCTACATTGATTTGTGCCATCTATAATTTTCAGCATTCACTTTAAAGTTTCCGAACAGGTCTAATAAATTCACTCTGCGACCTGCATCCGTCAGACTGATAGTGCTGTTCTACAGACTTCATTGTCTGCGGATATGCCCAGAATGCAAATTTGTTTTTCTTCTCAAAACTCATAAAAATTACCTCCGACCCCTAATTTTTCTCCGGAATTCCGTGCTTAATTCTGTCACAACCCCGAAAAAATTTCGATTTCCGATTTACAACCCCGAAATCCAATTCTGAATTATGCCTATATAAACTCCTCATAATCAATATTTAGACCATAGTTTTCGTTCAGACGGTTGATAACAATACGGTCATCCGGACAGGAAAATATATCGGCTCAGAAATATCCGTGACTTCTCTGCCCTGAAAAAATGACAGCCAGATTAGCTGGGCTTTGACGGTTTGTTTCTGTAAGCCTTTGACTGCCATCATTTCAGCGATTAAGTTACCCATGATTTCGAGTTTTTCAGCTTGCTCTTTATCAATATTTTCAGTGAACTCCATCACGTCAATGCCGCTGACACTGACTTCCGGCGCACTGGTTTCATGCATACAGCATAGCACGATAAATGGCAGGCACATCACGCCAAGCAGTCCGGCGATGACAGAAAACAGAATCAACCATAGCTTTTTTCTTGCTTTCTCATCGGTAGCGATGCTCAGAAGCAGTTTTATCAGTGCTGCTTTCATGCTGATTTCCGATAGACTCTGACTTCAAATTCTGTATTGAAATCATAATTTTTCTGAATCAGTCTGCGGAGATATTCCGAGGCACGGCTTTCAGAATCGAACACAACCGGCTCTCCGTCAAGGCTGAACCAGCTCTCAATCATGGTTCTCATTCCCCATCTCGTTCTCCAGATTGCATATTTTTTCATTGGCAAATTCTCCTTTTCTAAAACAAAAAAGCCGCATTTCTGCGACTTTTTAATAAAATATATGATGATAAATTTTGATTTTACAGTTCTGTTTTTTCTTCTGAACTGTCCATTTCTTCTATCTGACGGCGGCAAAAATCTGTCAGAGCCGGAATATCTGTGGTAATTGTTTCCCATAAAGATTCGCTGTCGACTTTGCCGTAGCTGTGAGCGACAATATTTCTCAGTCCTCTGACGGCTCTCCACGGAATCTGACTGCTTGTTGCATCACGAAAATCTTCGGACAGCTTTCCGGCAAGTTCGCCTATCTGCAGCACACACATTGCCACTGCATTCCGGTAAACAGAATTTGTTTTCAGTGTTTCCAGATTTGCATGAAACATCTCATTTGCCTCGTCAATCTGTCTTGCATATTCTATCATGTGCAGCAGAAGCTGACGGTTTGTCTTAGCCATATATCAGAACTTCCTCCTTCTTTATTTCATTCAAAAAATCATCTTCCAGACTTCCGGTGGTCAGCAAATCCACATCTTTTCCAAGCTGTTCCAGCAGGTCGAGCCTGAAACCGCTGAGTGCAAACATGCCTTTGATGCGCCCTTTGTCAACCCTCAAATCCACATCGCTTGTCGGAAGTGCGGAGCCACGGGCATAGGAACCGAACAAATAAACATGCTCCGCTCCGTATTTTCGGGCAACCGGAGCGACAATCTCTTTGATTTCTGCTACAGAGTACACCTTATCCGTCATACAATCACGCCCTTTCTTTGATTCCATTATAGCACATTTCAAGCAGAAAATCAAGTAATTTCGGACTATCTTCCTCCGGATTTTCCAAATAATTTTGCCTTGTGAGGCGGTACATTGACTTTCAGGAGATAGCGTTCATTTCCGCAGCAGTACAGACAAGTGCCTTGCTCTGCATACTGAATCAGCGAGTATTCTGACGGCTTCATCTGTAATAATTCCATGATTTCTGCAGGGGAATTGTTGCCCAGATAAAATGTCATCCTATGGCTCGGAATACTGAACAGCGGTTTTGTGAATTCTTTCACTTCCGGCAGAAGAAAATCCTCGATGTTCTGACTTGCCAGAATAAACGAAGATTCTTTCTTCCTGACACGCTTCATACCGTTCCGGATATATTCGATAGTAGTCAGATTGTTCAGGAACAGATACAGTTCGTCAATCGCTGCAACGGTATTTCCTCTGCACAGGAGCTGACTGCTCATGAATGACAGAATATTGAATAACAGCGTGTTTTTCAGCTTTTTATTGGTATCCATCAGACCTTTCACACCGAAGCAGATAAATTCTCCGTCCCTGATATTGGTATGTCCGTTGAAATATTTTGACTCTGCACCTCGGCACATAGAATGCAGACTGAGGCAGATATTCTGGAGCATATCTTCCGTGTAGAGATTCTTTTTTTCTCTGTCGTAAGCCTGATATTCCTTTTCTGTCAGGTCGTACAAATCAGCCATAACCGGATATTTTTCAGAAGAAATCCGGCTGAAATCCGTGCTGTCATTGATACCGAATCTGGCATAAAGTTTCATGAGCATGATTTCAATGCAGTCAATTTCGGCATCCGAAAAATCCTTGTAGGCTCTGAAAAAGTCTTTCAGATAGCTGATATGCTGGCTTAATCTAGTGACTTTCCGAAAAGTTTCAGGAGCATTTTCAGATGTTTCTCCCTCGCCCCATGACTTCGGCTCAAGCGGATTTATCATGAACCCGCCGGACATCATGTCGATGTATGTTCCGCCGAGATTTTCACATAATTCCTGATATTCATGTTCGGGGTCGAGGCACAGAACCGACTTTCCGGATTCTCTCAGATTACAGAGCAGAAGCTTCATCAGATAGGATTTTCCCTGTCCGGAGTTACCCAGAATTAGAATATTTGAATTCGTTTTGTCCTCGGTTCGCTTGTCAAAGTCAACCAGAATATTCGTTCCGTACTTGTCTTTTCCGATGTATATGCCGTTCTCGTCCGTCCTGCCGGAGTAGTTCAGAGGGAAAAGATTCGCCGTACTCGATGCCGGAAGAATCCGTTCAAATTCCGTACTGAATGCATTTAAGCCGCTCGGATGCACGCTGATAAAGCCTTTTTCCTGCTGAATCAAGAGCCTGTCAACTGATATTTTCGAGCGTGTCAGTTCCAGCTGAATATCGGCTTGCAGCTCCCTGAGTTTCTCCAAAGAACCGGCTTTCAGTTCAATAAACACAGCTGTATGCAGAAGCGGTTCTTTCTGCCTGCCCATCTCGGAAACCATCTGTAAAACGTCATTCATGTTGTTCTGGGCTTTGATGCTCTCGTTCGCATCGCTGTTATGAGCCATCATATTATTTTTTCGGACTGCCTGCTGAATGATATTTCTTTGTTCTTGTGCATTTATACTATCCTCTATTGCTACAATAAGATATATCTAAAAATTGGAAATTAAAAGATAATAGAGAATCCAGACGTTC
>JAFRMZ010000141.1 GCA_017430465.1 Oscillospiraceae bacterium | reverse complement strand
GTATAATCCAGATTATCAAGCTTGCAGAGCGATTCGCAGAAAATATTGTCCGCCTCCAGAAGATGCAGATTTTCTTCCGAAACTCTGTTGATAACAGAACCGGCAATGAATTTTGTATTCTGATAAGCAGGGATTTCCTGCCGGATTTGTGAAACAATATTTCGGATAGTCTTTCCGGTAGAAATTTCGTCATCAATCAGAATAATTTCCGAAGTTTCAGGAAGGCTTCCGGAAAGATATAATCTTTGTTCGACAGCGTGGCTGTGTTCTTCTTTGAAATGCAGACAATCACCGTCAAGCTTTTCTCTGGTAGTATGCAGAAAGCAGACATCTTCCGGAAACTGCATGGCGGAATGCATGGCAATTGCAGTTGCAGTTTCAGCAAATCCGATAATCAGTTTTGCATCCGGATGATTCTGATATAAATTTCTGCCGAGTGTCTGCATCATGTGCAGGGCTTCCACAGGTTCAGCAGCAAGATGCTTTGCCTGTAACGGATTGATTAACAAATAGCTTCTTCTGGTATTCTGATAGCGTTTTGCCAGTTTCAGCAGATGATTCTGATTATAATGCAATGGAAAGCACTCCTTTCGGGATAACACCGTATAAATCGCCTAAAATGCGGATTCGCCGTGCCCATTTGCCATGGCATTTGAGCTCGTTCATGCGTGAACCGCCATAGCCTTTCTGCACCGCTTTCTGTGATTCGTTCCAGTTGAGAATCCGGCAGGCATCACGATAGTCTTCTTCGGAAACTTTCAAACTTTCCCAGATAAACGGTAGCTGTGTGGGATGAATAGCTGTTTTTCCGATAAAGCCGTTGAGCCTGTCAAGTGATAGTTCTTTCTGCATACCGGAAATCCAAGTCGGCTTCTCTTGACCGAAATATTCCCAGACAGGTGCGGAAACAACAAATTCACCGGAAAACTGATTCAGAATATCGGCAAGAATATCACGGATGATGCTTATCTGATAGATATTTTCAGTTTCGGAACGGCGCAGGCCGTAGAGACTGCAGAAATCATTTCCGCCGGTGCGGATATTCAGAATCAGAGGATATACGGCTGTTAATTTTTTATATAATAATTTCAGTTCATAACGGCGTGAGGACATATCTGCAACAGCACGGCTTTCAAGAATCGGCATGGCATAGACGGGATGCCTCGTATCCCGATTGATTTCCTGCAAAGCAGAAAGATAGGCATCTGCATTGTAAGAATCGAACTTGGGAAGAATAAATCCGGTAAGAATTCCGGCAGTTTTGCCCAGCATGTTCCAGATGTGAAGCAGATGCTCCGCCGAACGAATACGGATAAATAATAACGGAAAATCTTCACGCTTTTCCGCATATAATCTTGAAAAAGTACGGCAGAGAGCCTGTTCGGCTTCCGGCAGGGCAGAATCCAGAACGGAATCTTCCAGACAGAAAGCAACGCTGGTCAGATAGGGAATGGATTTATGAATGATTTTTTCAGCAATATCCTGCTGAAAGGCCGGCATATAAAGCAGACCGCCGACATGATATGCTAGTTCTATAATTTCCTGACTCATGTGATATTTCTCCGTGATTCTGTAAAATAAAAACAACTCCGAGGTTATTGTAACAGAAGTATATCAAATATAAAGCACGATGAAATTAAATTTATGTTAAATCATTCGACTTCGATGCCGAACCGGTTGCAGAGTTCCTCCAGTCCGTCACGGTATCCGGAAGCTACAGCACGGAATTTCCAAGTATTCTGATAGCGGTAGAGCTCAGCAGCGACAAGGGTGCGTTCTGTTTTGAGATTCTGCAAATCCATCCACGCAATTTGTTCATCATGATGAAAAATTTGCAAAACCGGCTTTTCCACCTGAGAGAAATCAAATGCCGGATTGTCTCCGTAAGCCGAAAAGCAGATAGCAATTTTCTCAATATCCTGATAGACTCTGTTCAAAACAAAGGCAGCTTCAGGGTATTCTGCACCGTCTACAATGGCAGCACCGCCGTTTTTGGAAATCAGATTCCCGAAAAATACCATATCATCATCACTGACAGTGAGTTCGTTTTCATGAAGCATAAAGACATAGGCATCCATCTCCATAGGAAGCTTTAATTTCTGATATACCAGCCGGATACGAATTTCTTCTGACAGATAATCAGATAAATCCAGTCTTGCACCGGCTTTGAGCAGTGCGCCGGTACGTGCAGAAGCATCCAGCTTTCGGGGAAGGGGCTTTTCCGGAACAGGAAATTCTGCTTCCTGAAGGGCTTCTAGCTGTTCTTCCTGTTCGGCAAGAGAGGAAACATCGAAAATTTCAAATTTCGGAGAAGAAGGTTTTACCTGAAAATCTTCGCCCTGAAAATCGGCAAATGCAAAATATTTGCTGAAACGAATCCGCAGGGACGGCATTCTTTCAAATAAAGCTTCTGTCTCCTGATGTGTGCCCCGAAGAATCACTGCCAGATTGTTGGAATGTGTATTCAGAAGCGTTTCCAGAAACTCTGCTCCTTCGGGAGTCAGCTTGTCGGGATGGGATAACAGAAGAAGATTTCCCTCTGCCTTTGCAAG
>JAFRMZ010000140.1 GCA_017430465.1 Oscillospiraceae bacterium | reverse complement strand
CCCGTTGACTGCTGTCGGAAAAGCAGATAAGAAAAAATTATTAGATATGTTTCAAAAGAGGTGTGCTAATGTTTGAAAAACAACAAGTTCTGGAAATTCTGAATGAAGCTATGGGAAAAGTGATTGACCCTCCTGCAAATGAAAAATTAATGAAATACGGGCTGGATTCTATCACTGTTATGAAAATTGTTGCAAAATTCAGAAAACTCGGCAAAAAAGTAAAATTTGCTGATTTCATGGAAAATCCCACAATTGATAACTGGATTGCAATTCTGAACCAGACACAGGACAGCACTGAAAAAATTGCTCCTGTATCAGAACTCAAAGATACAGAACCTTTTGACCTTACAGATGTACAATATGCGTATCTTATCGGGCGTGAAGATGATCAGCCTCTCGGCGGCGTGGATTGTCATGCATATTATGAATTTGAAGGCAGTCATCTAAATGTGGAGCGTATGCAGAAAGCATGGCAGAAACTAATTGCAAAACACAGGGCTCTCCGAACCGTTTTCAGGAATCAAAAACAATTTGTTGCAGAGCAGGCAGCGCAAAATTCCTGTCATGTGAAAGATTTTTCCAAAATGTCTCAGGAATCAGCAGAGAAAGCTTGTCTTGCTGTCAGAGAAGAACTTTCCCATCGGAAACTTCATATTGAAAAAGGCGAAACCGCCGGGCTGACAATTTGTTTGTTGCCTTCGGAAAAACACATTCTCTGCATAGATTTTGCTCTGATTGTGGCAGATGTGAAAAGCATTCAGATTATGCTCTATGATTTAGTGCATTTGTATACAGAATCAGAAACAACTGAAAAAAATAGTTCTTTCAATTTCAGGAAATATCTGACATGGATTGCAGAAAATCGCAAACAGGAAAAAGCAGAAGCATCGGAATATTGGAAAAAACAAACAGAAACTATGCCTTTTGCACCTGAATTGCCGCTGTCAGCACTGCCTTCTGAAATTCATGGACAAAAATATACACATTATACTGCTGTATTAAAAAAAGAAGAACGGGACAGACTGTTTTCACAGGCCGGGAAAGCCGGTGTAACTGTGCCTATGGTTTTATTAACCGCCTATGCATACGCAATTCATAAATGGAGCAAAAATGACAGATTTCTGATTAATGTACCACTTTTTGACAGGGCAGAAGAATATGCAGAATGTAAAAACGCTGTCGGTGATTTTACAACGTTATTATTAACAGTTCATGATTTCAGTACACCTGAAAGCTTTTCTGAACGAATTGAAGAGACACAGAACCATTTTGTACATGCCATGCATTATGCAGCCTGTAGCGGTGTAGAAGTACAACGAATGCTACAGACACTTCATCATGGACAAAGAGATTTTGCTCCTGTTGTATTTGCTTGTAATATTGGTCTTGATTTTATCAATGACGAATTTGAAAAAGAACTTGGCGGAATCCGCTATATGATTTCACAGACACCGCAAGTATGGATAGACTGTCAGACTTTTGAACGCCGTGGGGAAATACATATTTCATGGGATGTATGTGATGCCTTGTTCCCGAACGGTATTCCCCAGAAAATGTTTGATACTTATGCAAATTTTCTGCATTTGTTGTCAAATGCTGAAACAAACTGGAATGATGTTTCAGAAATTTCAGAATGCGGAATTGCAAACAGAAAAACAATTGCTGAAACTTTGCAGGAATTTCCAGAAAAAAGAGGTTTGCTGCATGACGGGCTTGTCAAATGGGCAATGCAGTCTCCTAATCGGCAGGCAGTTTATGAAAATGAAAATACAATTTTGACCTATGGAGAATTATACAAAGTCAGCAAGAAATTTTCTGATGTCCTGAAACAGCATGGCGTAAAGCCGGGAGAACATATCGCAGTAATAGTTCCAAGAGGAATTTCACAGATAGTAGCAATTTATAGTATTTTGTTTGCAGAAGCGGTTTATGTGCCTGTCAGCTATCATCAGCCAAAAGAACGACTTCAAAAAATATTCAGTTCTATGAATATTCACTATTTGATATGTGAGGATGAGGCACAGACAGCAGAATTTCAGGGACAGAAATTTCAGATTGCACAATGGCGTGAATTTCTGAAAGAAGCATCTGTTCCAGTGACAGAAAATCACCAGTCTTATGCAGATTCTGCTTATATTATCATGACTTCCGGTTCAACTGGAGAACCAAAAGGCGTGGAAATTAGTCATGAAAGTGCTGTGAATACGATTTTGGACGTTAATCAGCGAAATGAAATTCAGGAACAGGATAATTTTATTTCTGTGTCTGCTATTGATTTTGACTTATCTGTGTATGATATTTTTGGCTGTTCTTATGCAGGCAGTTGTCTCCATGTTTTGCAGGAAAACAATGCCAGAGAAGCAGATGCTTGGTTAGATATTATTTTAAATCGTAAAATTAAAATCTGGAATACAGTTCCTGTTTTATTCGAAATGCTTTTAACTGCGATGAAAAACAGAAAGCAGTTTCCTGTACTGAAAACTGTTATGCTTTCAGGTGACTGGGTGCGTACTGACCTTGTCAAACAGGCAATGCAGTTTTTACCGGATACCAGATTGGTTGTGATGGGAGGAGCTACAGAGGCTTCTATCTGGTCGAATGAATATGTAGTTTCTCATCAGATTCCTGAAACTTGGAAGTATATGCCATATGGCTATGCACTCACAGGACAGATGTATCGTGTAGTTGATTCTCATTTGGGTGACTGTCCAGATTATGTAACCGGCGAATTGCTGATTGGCGGTTTTGGAGTAGCAAAGGGATATTATAACGATTCTGTTAAGACAGGAGAAAAATTTCTGCAAAATCAAATTTCATGGTATCGCACAGGGGATATTGGCTATTTTGATGAAAATGGACTTTTGTTCTTCCAAGGCAGAAAAGATTTTCAGGTAAAAGTCAAAGGCCATCGTATTGAATTGGGAGAAATCGAAACGGCGGCAATGCAGATGCAGGGAATTGAAAATGCGGTTGCTACAGTGCGGGAGTTCAGCGGACAGAAAAGCATTGTTTTATTCTATACTGGTGTAGCAATGGAAGAACAAGCTCTTGTCGCACAGCTAAATCAAAAACTTCCTTCTTATATGATTCCAAAACAGTTTGTTTCTTTAAATGAAATCCCTGTTACACCAAATGGAAAGATTAACAGAAAAGCACTTTCTGAAATTCCGCTGAAAGAGTCTGTTTCTCATGAAATGGCACATTATGAAACGGAAACAGAAAAAAAATTGGCTGAAATCTGGTGTGACGTGCTTAATGTCAAACAAGTGCTGCGTGAAGATGATTATTTTGAATTGGGCGGAAATTCTTTAAATGCAACTAAATTAACGTATCAAATTCAAAATTCGTTCCAGATAAAACTGAAAATCAGCCAAATTTTTAAATATCCTTCGCTCTGTGACATGGCTGCTGAAATTGATAGACTGCTTGTAAGTGAGGCTGTATGAAAAGAATAACAGATTTTTTTGAAAAAATTACATTTGAAGGAGAAACATTTCAGGAAGAAATGATGTATTCTCCCGAAGCGACTGCTGCTTTTGCGAAACATGCAAATGAACGGGATTTGTATGCTCATGGAATTTCTATGTCGGGTAGTCCGTTAGCATATGATTGGAAAAGTGTGCGGAAATTTAATGAAGAAACTTTAATTTCCTATGCGGATTTCAGCACATTTCTGACTGGTCTGCAAAGCAGGAACATCAATGGAATTTATAAATATCATTATCCGAGTGCAGGCGGTTTATATCCGATTGATATTTTTATTTATGTCAAAGAAAACCGTATCGAGAATATAAAGCAGGGATTGTATCAATATCATCCGCTTCAAAATACACTCCAGCTTGTAAGTACAGAAAAAATCCCTGTTACTCTGCATTATTATGGCAATCGTCATATTTTCAGTTCTTCTGCATTTTCTGTATATTTGTTCTATGTACCGTCTGCTTCGTATCCAAAATATGGCGGTATGGGCATGTTTTATGGTATTTTGGACAGCGGAATCTTATTGGAATTTATGGGAAAGTCCGCTCGCAAAAAAGGAATTGGCAGTTGCATTATCGGCAATCTGGATTTTCAAAAATTCAACTATAATTTTTCGCAAGAAAAAGAACGGCTTTATCTTTGCGGTATGGAAATGGGATTGCCTTTACAGGAGAATGACAATGCTGAATAATCATAAATGGATTTTTAAACAAGCATGCAATCCAAATGCTGAAATCAGAATTTTCTTGTTTCCCCAGGCAGCAGGAACACCAGCCTTGTATGAAAATTGGCAGAATTACTTTCCTGAAACTGTTGATATCTGTCCCGTGCTGTATCCAATGCGTTCTTATCGAACCAGTGAAACAATGCCGGATACGCTGGAAGCACTGACAGCAGATTTTATTACTGATTGTCAAGAATTGTTTGAAATTCCTTGTATCTGCTTCGGACACAGCATGGGGGCGCAGATTGCTTATGAAACAGCATATCAGTTAAGCCAGAAAGGAAAACAAATTTCTGCTTTGTTTCTGTCAGCCTGCGAATCTCCGGATAAGACAGGAAAAAACACACTGTTTCCATATAAAAATGCTTTGACCGCTGAAAAAAGTGTTTTATTAGAGATACTCCGTTCTTATGACCATATGCTGGAAAATGCATTATTGGAAGATGAAGCGTTTCTGGAATATTATCTTCCCATTGTCCGAAAAGATTTTTATTTGAGCGATTGCTATTTTAAAGAACAGAACCAGTCTGTGCATTGTGATTTCTATGTTTTAAATGCGGAAGGAGATATGCATATAGATTTAGAAAAATGTGTTGCATGGAAACAATATACTTTAGGAAATACTTCTGAAATAACATTTCCGGGCGGACATTTTTATCTGGAATCTGAAAATAATCTGCAACAGATTATAGAGTTATTACAAAACGAAATTCATAAAATTTCAGAAAAAGAGGTGAAAGTATGAATCATACAATTTGGATTCGTCATGGAACATTTCATGAAGAAGCAAGCTGTAATCTGCTTTGTTTCCCTTATGCCGGGGGAACAGCAGGGATGTTTGCAAAATGGAATAAATTATTCGGAAATCAGGTGAATATCTGTCCGGTGCTTTATCCCGGCAGAGATATTCGCATTGATGAACCAGTCAGCACGGATATTCAGAAACTTGCTGAAACATTTGTTTCAGAAAATGCTTTCTTGTTTGAAAAGCCCTTCGGACTTCTCGGATATTGTGCAGGCGGTTTGTATGCCTATGAAACAGCCAGAGCAGTGAAAAAAATATATCAGAAAACACCGGCATTTTTCTTATCCATTAGTTTTGGAACACCTGCTTATCAGATGACTTCTGCGCATATCTACAAATCAGAAAAAGAAGAAGAACTGATTCAGTATTTAGTATCTCATCATTTGATTGATGCGGAATCTGCGGAAGATTCTGATTTTCTGGAGTATTATCTTCCTATCCTGAAAGGCGATATGCAGGCGATTGATAAGTATGCTTATGGCTGTACAGAACAACTTGACTGTGATATTTATGCTGTATTCGGAAAAGAAGATACCATGTTCAATGAAGCGGACAGGAACAAATGGTATGACTATACTGAGAAACAATGTCAAATATTGTTAGTCAATGGCGGACATTATTGCATGGAAGAAAATCAAATGCAATTGGTAGAATTAATTCAGAATTTAGAAAGGGAGATGGCTTTATGAAAGACACAGAAAATAAGCTGACCGGAAAAGATTTAATGTATATCGGGATTTATGGAGCAATTTATTATGTGATTGTTTTTATCGTTGCAATGCTGGGGATGATTCCGATTATGTATCCGATGCTTGCAGTTATTTGTCCGATTGTAGGCGGAATCCCATTCATGCTTTTTTTAACAAAAGTGAAAAAATTCGGAATGATTTGGATTTTAAGCGTACTTATGGGACTTATGATGCTGATTTCTGGAATGGGCTGGTATGCATTGGCAATGTCTGCCATTACTGGGCTGGTTTCAGAACTGATTTATAAATCCGGAAATTATCAGAGTGCAAAATCTGCTGTTATCACGAACGGAACATTCAGTTTGTGGGTATGGGCAAATTTGCTTCAGTTATTTATCAACCGAACAGAATTTTTATCTTCCAGAGAGAGTAAAGTCGGTGCGGAATATGTAGAAAAATTAAACGCACTGACACCAGATTGGATTTGTCCGGTTCTGTTGGGCATTTGTTTTGTAAGCGGCATCGTCGGAGGGCTCATCGGAAAAGCAATGCTTTCTAAGCATTTCAAGAAAGCTGGCATTGTTTAATTATGGAATTGTTTGATGTTCATTTTCAAAAGCGTGGGTTAATTTTCGACCCACGCACTAAATTATTTACTATGCTGACAATCGTCATTTTTGTCGTTGGCGGTTATGGAACAGTTCCTGACATGCTGGTTTTTTTTCTTGAAATTTTACCAATCCTTCTGCTCTTGACAGTGGGAAAATTCAAAAAAGCGTTTCTATATAGTATCATTTACGGAACGGCACAGGCCTCTATGCTGTGGGGAATTGCATTTTTACCTGAAACAGTTCGTTATATTGTCACGCTGTTTGCAGTATTTATTATCAGAATTTCACCGGGCATGATTATGGGAGCTTATATTTTTTCTTCTACTACAGTTAGTGAATTTATGGCAGCGATGCAGAAAATGCATGTTCCAAATCAAATTTCGATTCCCTTGTCTGTCATGTTCCGTTTTTTTCCAACTGTTATGGAAGAATTTGAATCTATTAATCATGCTATGGCTATGAGAGATATTCGCTTTGGCGGAAAGAATGCCATGAAAATAATAGAATACAAGCTTGTCCCTTTAATGATTTGCTCTGTAAAAATCGGAAATGAACTTTCCGCTGCGGCATTGACCAGAGGGCTGAATGCAAATGCCAAACGAACAAATATCTGTGAAATCGGGTTTCATGTTCAGGATATTTTTTTGTTTTTGATTATGCTTGTTCCTTATGCAGCAGTTATTTTCACAAAATTGGGGGTTCTGTCATGATTCAGATTGAAAATATAAATTTTCAGTATGCGGAAACAGAAGAAAAAGCATTGGATAATTTTGGAATTGAAATTCAAGACGGACAATGTGTCTTATTGTGCGGAGAATCCGGCTGCGGAAAAACAAGTGCAATCCGCTTGATAAATGGTTTGATTCCTCATTTTTATGAAGGCACACTGCAAGGAAGCTGTACAGTAAATGGTCTGGATGTATTTTCTTCTCCATTAGAACAGATTTCCAGATTTGTCGGTACGGTTTTCCAGAATCCAAGAAGTCAGTTTTTTTGCGTGGATACGACCGGAGAAATCGCATTTGCACCTGAAAATTTGGGACTTGAAAAAAGTGAAATTTTGGACAGAGTAAATAAAACCGTTCAGCAATTTCATATCGAATCTCTTATGAATCGTAATATTTTTCGGCTTTCCGGAGGAGAAAAACAAAAAATCGCCTGTGCAAGTGTATCGGCATTAGAACCTGATGTAATTGTATTAGATGAACCAACTTCTAATCTTGACCAAGACGGAATTAAAATGCTTGGAAATATCGTGCAGTTCTGGAAACAACAGGGAAAAACAATCATTATTGCTGAACATCGCTTAGGCTGGCTGAAACATCTTGCTGACCGTGTTGTCTGTCTGAAAAAAGGAATCATACAGCTTGATTTGTCCGGAGAACAATTCTTTGCACAGTCAGACCAGGAATTGAATCTACTCGGACTGAGAGGAACAAATTTAAAAAGTGATTATTTCTGTTATGAATCTCCAGGATTGAAATGCATTGATAAAACTTTTTTGGAAAAACAAATATCAAACCGAGAATATTTATTTTCTGATTTTGTATTTGGATATGATAGAAAAAAAATTATTTTGAATATGAATGGTCTAAAAATTCCAGAACATTCTGTTGTTGCAATTGTAGGTCGCAATGGTGTTGGCAAAACTACTTTTTCAAAATGCCTTTGTGGAATCCAAAAAGGTTTTTATGGGTCTGTTTCAATTGGAAATACAAAATATAAGGGAAAGCAGTTGCGAAATCTTTGCTATATGGTTATGCAGGATGTGAATCATCAATTGTTTACAGATTCAGTGGAGGAAGAAATTTCACTCGGTCTGGCAGAAGTCGATGAAAAAACAGTAGATGATGTATTGCAAAAATTGGATTTGACAGAACTGAAAAAACGTCACCCTATGTCATTATCAGGCGGACAGAAACAGAGGACAGCGATTGGTTCTGCTTATTTATCAAATAGAAATATCCTGATTTTTGATGAGCCTACAAGCGGACTTGATTTTCAGCGAATGGAGAAAACTGCAAAATTGATACAAAAAATCAGTCAGGAAAAAACTGTGCTAATTGTAACACATGATGCAGAATTGATTCAAAAATGCTGTACACACCTTTTAGTATTCGTGTAAACTCTCTTCTTCCTCTTCAGGTGGGGGAGAGTTCGCTCGTAAGCATTAGGTGAGACAAGTCGATTCTGTTTTAAATTGTAACGTAACCGCCTAATCCCCCCCACCCGTAAATAAACTATCCCCGAGCTGCGGCTCGGGGATTACTCATATTGCTTTACAAATTTTCTGAACAGAACTATTCCAAGGCAGAAGCTCTTCAAGTATATCTGGATTTGTCAGGAACGTCATACTTGGCAGAACAGTGAGCAGCAGTTCAAAATACTTGAAAACATCAAGACCGTTTGCTTTTGCAGTTTCTATGATGCTGTAT
>JAFRMZ010000020.1 GCA_017430465.1 Oscillospiraceae bacterium | reverse complement strand
GTCTGCATAAGTATACCTCCTCAGATAAGTTTGTTATTTTTCAGCCATTTTTCGATTTGCGGCTTTGCATTTTTAACACCGCTGCCGGAGAGTGAAAGTCCCTCACCGACATTTGCATAGGCAAGGTCTTTATTGAAGCACTTCTGATTCTCTACGGCGAAGGCGGAAACGGAAAATCCACGTTCGGCAATGCAGTGTTAAAGTCGCTCGGCAGATACGGCGGGGTTATCTCCGCAGATGCCCTGACCGTAGGCTGTAAGCGGAATGTCAAGCCGGAATTAGCCGAAGCAAAGGGAAAAAGAATCCTGATTGCTGCCGAACTGGAAGAAGGCATGAGGCTCAATACCAGCATTGTAAAACAGCTTTGTTCCACCGATGAAATCGAAGCCGAAAAGAAATACAAAGACCCGTTCCATTTTACTCCCACTCATACTCTGCTTCTGTACACCAATCACCTGCCGAAAATCGGTGCAACCGATGACGGTATCTGGAGAAGGCTGATTGTCATTCCGTTCAATGCCAAAATCAAGCCGAAAAAGGACATCAAGAACTATGCTGATTACCTTGTGGAAAATGCCGGAGAGTATATCATCAAGTGGCTGATTGAGGGTGCGGAGAAAATTATCAATGCCGATTTCCGCATTGACACTCCGCAGTGTGTGCAGGATGCTATTGGTGCTTACCGTACTGCGAATGACTGGCTTGCCCATTTCATTGATGAATGCTGTGAAGCAGGAACTGGACTCGAAGCCAAATCAGGTGAACTGTATCAGGAATACCGTGCTTTCTGCCTGAGAACAGGTGAGTATACCAGAAGTACCACTGACTTTTACGCTGAACTCGAAAAGCGTGGATTTAAAAAGCAAAGAAAAACTGATGGCAGATACATTCGTGGCTTAAAAATCCGTGACAGTGACGATTTTGCAGAAACCACATAATATAGGCAAAAATGATTAAAATGTGTCACTCATGACAGTTCTGTATAAAACCCCCTTTAGGGCAGAATTTTATATATAAAAAATAGTATATAGAAGAGTTTGGTCAGAGAATGGCATGAGTGACACACATAAGCAAAAAAGGAGGATATACCGTGACTTTTTACACATTTATGATGAGAACCCACCTTCACAATGATGACACAGCTAAAGGCAGACTTGCTGAAAGCATGAAAAGCAACAAGGACAGATTTCCTAAAAACGGAAAAGGCAAATTTGACGGCTGGCATCGTTTGATTCGCAGTTATCTGGAACGCATGAATGCTGATGCTGAATCGCTGACAGCCTTTGAGGAAAGCTGGAAGGAGTATGTCGCTTGCGAGAAAAAGTAATTGAACAGAAATTCCGTGAAGCTGTCCGGCAGAAAGGCGGACTTGCCCTGAAGTTTTCGCCTGCCGGATTTGACGGAATGCCGGACAGACTGGTGCTTCTGCCGAATGGGAAGATTGCCTTTGTGGAAGTCAAGAAAAAAGGCGAAAAGCCCCGTCGGTTACAGCTTGCAAGACACAGGCTTTTAAAGCTGTTAGGATTTAGGGTTTATGTTCTTGATGATGTCGCTCAGATTGGAGGAATCATTGATGAAATACAGTTCCCATGAATACCAGAAATTTGCAGTTGAGTTTATCAAAAATCACCCTGTATCAGCGATATTTCTTGACTGCGGTCTTGGCAAGACAATTATTACATTGACAGCAATTAACGATTTGCTGTTTGACAGCTTTGAAATCAGCAAGGTTCTTGTTATCGCTCCGATGCGTGTCGCCCGTGATACATGGTCGGCGGAAATTGAAAAATGGGAGCATCTCAAGTCCCTGAATTACAGCGTGGCAGTCGGCACAGCCGAAGAACGGATAACTGCACTCCAAAAACAAGCCGATATTTATATTATCAACCGTGAAAACGTACAGTGGCTGGTTGAAGAAAGCAGTATTAAATTTGATTATGACATGATAATTATTGATGAGCTTTCCTCTTTCAAGAATCATCAGACAAAGCGTTTCAAAGCATTGATGAAAGTCAGACCGAAGGTAAAACGGATTGTAGGGCTGACAGGCACTCCGTCCAGTAACGGCTTGATGGATTTATTCGCTGAATTTCGACTTTTAGACATGGGTGAACGGCTCGGCAGATTTATTGGACAGTACCGAAATACTTACTTCCTCCCTGATAAGCGGAACGGAATGATAGTGTATTCCTACAAGCCTCTGCCGAATGCTGAAGAACAGATATACAATAAAATTTCTGATATTACGATTTCCATGAAAGCGACTGATTACCTCAAAATGCCTGAATTAGTGACGAGCGAATATGCTGTTACTTTTTCCGATGAAGAAAAACAAAAGTACAGTGACTTCCGCAAAGAACTGATTCTCGAACTCCCTGATGGTGAAATCACAGCCGCCAATGCCGCAAGCCTCAGCAATAAACTCTCACAGATGGCAAACGGTGCAATTTACACAGATGATAAAACTATTATTTCCATTCATGAAAGAAAACTGGATGCACTGGAAGACATTATCGAAGCCGCAAACGGAAAATCCGTCCTTGTTGCTTACTGGTTTAAGCATGACCTTGAGAGAATCAAAGAAAGATTGCACAAACTTCGTATTTCGTTCAGCACAATGGACAGCTCTGACAGTATCCAAAAATGGAACAGCGGAAAACTTCCCGTCGCTTTGATACATCCTGCTTCTGCCGGACATGGACTGAATCTTCAGTCTGGAGGGAGCTGTCTGGTGTGGTTTGGCTTGACTTGGAGTCTGGAACTGTATCAGCAGACCAATGCCCGCCTTTGGAGACAAGGGCAAAAAGCCGAAACTGTTGTCATTCAGCATATTGTTGCCAAAGGTACAATTGATGAAAGAATCTTGAAAGCCTTGCAGGAAAAGGACAGACAGCAGTCCGCCTTGATGGAAGCTGTCAGGGCAGAACTGGAGGAATCACATGGAATATCAGTATGAAATGTTAGCAGCAGCGATTGTTGAACAAGCTCTGCACGACTATCGCATTGCCAGAAAAAATATAAAAAAAGATTATGATGTTGCACTTGCAAGGGAAAGAATCTGTGATGTTGAGAAATTTCTGAAATCAGCATGGTTCGGAATCCTTTCAGACCTTGACGGCAGAAAATTATTTGAACTGATGGAAGAACAGGAGGATATCTATGACAAAACAAGAAATTTATGCTGAAATTCTGACCGCCATATCTTTGCTGAAAGATACAGAAGCAGCGGAATACTGGCAGAAATGTGCTAAAACGGATAACCTGACAGGCAAGCTAATCCGGAAATCCATTCTTTTCCCTGATGATATAGCAACTGCCCTGTATGCTTTGAAAATCGACCTTGAAAGAGATATGCAGACAGAACAGGCAAGAAAAAACGGAAGAAAGAATTATGCAGCGGTCAGCCGCTTCATGAAAAAATGCCATGACCAGTATCTGTTTTCAAAGCCTGCCCTTTCCGTGGCACATGAGCGTGACGGACGATTTTTTCTTTGTACACCTTATGTTTTTTACTTATCGAAGCATTCTGAAGGTCTGATTTTCGCACCGGAGGACAGAAAGGAAGAACTCGAAAAAGATATTGACGGTCTGTATGATAATATTGCAAATCATTTTGACACCAGCGGCACAGCCTATAAAATCCCATATACAATTCCGCAGCTCAAAGCATGGAAGAAATCCAGCGGCAAGCTGAAAATTCCATTTTCTGTCGGCTATGCACTTCCGCCTACCAGACAGGGCGAACAGCACTATGCTGCCATAAATATCAACTATCTGATTCTGGCAATGGAAATCACAGGTTCAGACACACTGCTGACTGATGACAGATATCACCTTGCAATGGAAAACGCTGACGGCGACCGTGTGGGCATAATGTGTGTTCACGGCACATCGCCCGAATTTCAGAAGATTTAACGGAGGTAACGAAGATGGATGAAAAACAAATGACTGCTCGTGAATATCTTGAACAAATCAAGGTGCAGGATAAAAAAGTAAGCAAAATGCGTGTAAAATTGAAAATGCTCCGTGATTCAATGGGACTGAAAGCTGTCAGCTATGAATCCATTGGTGCAAAGCCATCCAACCATCAAACAGATACTATTGCAGAAGCTATTTGTAAGATTATCGATTATGAAGATGAGGTCAAAGAAGAAGAAGCAAAGCTGACGATTCTCCGTTTTGATGCTGAAAAAGCAATTCAGGCAATTTCCGATGAAAATGCAAGAGATGTGCTTGAACGCTGGTATCTGCTTTTTCAGCCGGTAGAGAAAATCATGCATGATATGACTTACAGAAAAAGCAGTGTTTACTTTTATCGTGATAAAG
>JAFRMZ010000139.1 GCA_017430465.1 Oscillospiraceae bacterium | reverse complement strand
TTTCGCTCTGCTTTCTACTATTATTTTTCTTACCTCTACCGGTACCATTTTTATCACCTCTGCTTCCTATTATACCATATCTTTTCTATTTTGTCTATACTGGAATTGCTGTAAACTGTTCAATCTGATTTTAATCTTACCAAAGATATGTGATACAAGTGGTACTATTTTACAGATTCTTATTTCAGAAAAGAAATTGATAGAAGTATATATCTCCACTACTCTTTCAGAAAAAATATATGCAGAGATTATCAGTGATTTTAGCCTATACAAGTCATACAATACTCTGAACTAAAAAAATCCTGAATCCCCATCAAGAGGATTCAGGACACAGAAAAATAAAGCTTTTGAAAAAATGCCGTCGATGCCGTCGTTACCGACGAAATGTCTATATTCAGCAGATTTTAAGCACTCACTCAATGTCGGTATCGTCGGCAAATACCGTCAAGGAAAAGTTAAACAGATAGTTTAGAACAGCAAGGCTATTTTCAGTTCTGTATTATCACAGCAACATCCGGAACAATTCTTGTATTTCCTGAAAATGGCAGTTATTTGTATTGCTAAAACAAAAAGTGAAAAATCATACCACTCATGCCATCAACCTCAAAATTTTAAAATCTATTCCAATTCTGCTTGATATATTGAGATATTTTTCACAAAATGATTTCTGAAAAACTTATCACTCTCATCACTAACCCAAGAACTGGAATTATCCTTTACAGGTAGCAGATTTACGATTATTTTTGTTGTTGAAAATGAAAATGGGAAAATCATACCACTTACGCCACTAAACTTAAAAACTGAAAGAACTATTTCAATTCTGCCTGATATATCGGTATATTTTTTCAAAAAATGAAATGAATTGAAAAAAACTTATCACTCTTATCGCTCACCTAACAGCCGAAAAGAGTCACTATACCTCTACAACAACATGACTGATACTATATACCCTCAAACAGCTCCCTACAAGCGTTTTAAGCAGGGTTATCTCTGTATTCCAGCCAAGAGGTGCTGCTGTAGTACTATCCACTTTATTCCTGCTGATTTCAGCCTAATTGAGGTACTGCGTTTCTTATCAGAGATGTGTGGTAAAAGTGGTATGATTTCACAAATTCTTATTTCATAAACTACGTTCTTCATCAGTGACAGGAGTGATATGTTTTTCACAACTCTTTTTTTGAAAAATCACATGGATAGTTCTGCAACCAAAAACATTACAGCAGCCATTCCTGAATAACTCCTGTATCTCTGGCAAAATAGCAAAGCTATTTTCAGTTCTGTACTATTACAGCTATATCTGGAACACCTCCGGCAGAATGGCAAAGATACTTCCAATTCTACACTATTACAGCACATCTGGAAAAATTCTTTCACTTTTTGGCAAAACCTCAAAGCCTCTTCAATCTATGCTTGCTTACTGAAATTGTAAAAATTTCAGAAAAATACCGTCGTTACCGTCATAACCGACAAAATGTCGATATTCAGCAGATTTTAACACTCACTAACCGATGGAAAAGCCGTCGGTATCGTCGGTAAATGCTGTCGAGAAAAAAAGTCACACGAAAGTCACACGGATAGTTCAGAGCATATGCAGAGAGTATCAGTGATACCAGCCGTAACAGGTCATGCAACAGCCGTGTAACATCTCCTAACCAGTAAAGAAGTCGTCAAAGTATACGGCTATTTTTGTCTAAGCAAAGCTCTTTTGGATTTCTGCACAGATACTCAGTCGGCAAATAGTTCTTAGCATTCTCTCCTGTTCAGGTCACTTCCGTAACACCTCTTGCCTTTCTGAATGCTACCGCCTTAAAAAGCAATGTCCCCATCTTGTTTTTTAAGAAAAAGCCTGTTCCCTACCTTGTTTTTTAAGATATTCTCCCCTGTTCGCCACAAAAAGCAAAAAATCGTGGCATACTGAACAGCACACCACAGATTCTGAAACTCCCATGCCGACCCTGCCGACGACAAGACGACGACTTTACTCCGAAAACATTTGCCGACGGATTCGCCGACGTACCAAAGCCAATACAAACCTCAAAATTTCCGAACAGGCAAAAATGAGCCGGATTGCTGTCCGGCTTCAAATTTTTTCAAAAAATGCTTGACAAACCTCGAAAAATCGGGTATAATAGATAAGAAAAGCACCTACCAAACAACATGAGCCTCTTTCCTCCACTCATTATGTTTGGTATGGTGCTTTTCAGTGTGGTTGCGGGAGCAGGATTTGAACCTACGACCTTCGGGTTATGAGCAGTTCTAACATGGTTGAGAAAAGTAAGGAAAATCGAACTAAAACTCCACTCACGAATTCCATCCGCCGACGTAGTGACGACGTGAGAGCCGACAACATAAGGTCTGAAAGTGTCTTTGAAGAACAATCGGTTGAAATCAAGTTATGAAAAATAGGCGTTTTTGAGAATAATTAATGTATTATTAACGTGAGTTCGATGAAAAAAGATAGAAAAAACCGCCAAAATGTGCTATAATGAGAATAACCACAAACTCAAAGCAGCAGAAAGGCGGTTTTTTCTATGGAACAGGTGGCAATTTTTTGTGATGCAGATGATTTTTGTAAGGCATACGAAAAATATTGTATGCATTCACTAATGATGGATAAAAAGAAGGTAATTTCCAGAACAAGAATGGCATTGAGTGAAATTATGACAATTTTGATTATGTTTCATCTTTCAGGTTATCGGACATTCAAGTGGTATTACAAAAAACATGTGATGCAGCATCAGAAAAAGGATTTTCCGAATCTTGTCAGTTATAATCGCTTCGTTGAAATTATGGAGTATGCACTTGTCCCGCTCATATTATATTTGTCAAGTGTTCCGGAATCTCTTTTGTGGATTCCACACCAATCAAAGTATGTGACAATCATCGCATCAGAACCAATCGTGTATTCAGTAAATATGCAAAAAGAGGAAAAAGTTCCATGGGATGGTTCTATGGCTTCAAACTGCACCTGATTATCAATGAGCAAGGTGAAATTTTATCTTTTTGTCTTACTTCCGGAAATGTGGATGACAGAAATGAGGCAGTCATGGATTCTCTGACAAAAAAGATTTTCGGTAAACTTTTTGCAGACAGAGGCTATATTTCTCAGGAATTGTTTGAAAAACTCCTGAAAAAAGACATTACACTTGTCACTAGAGCAAAGAAAAACATGAAAAACAAATTGATGAATTTATACGACAGGCTGATGCTCCGCAAACGGACTGTGATTGAATCTGTCAATGATTTTCTAAAAAACATCTGTGAAATCGAGCATTCCAGACATCGAAGCATCAAAAATTTTCTTGTGAATCTTCTTTCAGCTCTGGCTGCTTATTCCCTTTTACCTAAAAAACCTTCTATTTGTTCCGCTTCTGATACATCTAAAGGAATTTTATGCCTTGTTGACTGATTTTTTCTGTCGAACTCACGTTATTATTACAGAGATACTCATAGCAAAATGTATGAATTATTTCTGCATAGTTCCTTATTGTGAAACAATAGTATAGTACACTTTCAGAAGAATGTCAAATATTTTGCTGCTTTATTGGCAATCTCAAATTTTCGGCAATATTCGTTAATTTTTCATCTGCATTATCCACTATATACATAGCTGTTTCTTTGACAGATTCACCTACTTCAACTGCTATAGTAGCAGTTGTATCAATATTTTCTGTAACCGTTTCAACAGCTGTCTCATAAACCGCCTTTCCTATCTCACATCCTTCTTCACCCCTGATTGTCCCGCCAACAGCTTCAAATACATTTTCTCCAAGGTTATATGTCAATTCAGTTCCAGTGATTTCACCTTCTGCAAAATCTTTAACATCTTTGACAGATTCATCAATGATTTCTGTAGTAGCATGATAGATTTCTGTTGCTACAGCTGCTCCTGCTACCCCACCAGTAATATTTCCAACTGGTCCTGCTACAGTACCTATAGCAGCACCAGCCATTCCGCCAATAACCCCTGCAGCATTTTCACCAAGATGATATGCTAGTTCAGTTTCTGTAATTTCTCCTTCTGCATAATCTCTAACATCTTCATATGATTCAACTCCCATTGCAATTACAGCACCTGGAACACTTGATTTTCCTGCAAGCTGTGTAACGACCTCTGTACCATATGCAATACCTGCTGAAATTGCAGAATCTTCAACAACATTTTCAATTGCTTCTTTTCCTGTGATTTCTCCAGACTGATATTTATAATAATTCTGAACACCTGATACTACTGCCGTTAATGCTGCTGCTTGTGTACCTTGTCTAAATCCTTCTTGATGAATTTGTTTTGCAGAAAATAACTTTGGATGTTCAACAGCCAGTTTTGCTTCTGATTTGGAAACACAACTTTGTTCCAGTTTTTTATCTAGCCGATTAATATCATTGATTCTTTCTTTTATGCTTGCTGCTTGTTCAATTTTTGTGGTGTCTCCACTTATAGCTGCATATTGCCTAGATAGTGCTTTTCTTTTATCACTGAGTCCTTTCTTGACATCAGTATAATACTCTTTAGGAATTTCAATCTTATCAACTCTCCCTTCTTCCAAATACTTTCTATATTTTTTAGAAGTGAGTGTTTTGAGACAGGATTTCGCATCTTTCCCAACAAACTTTGTCTGTACTGTTTCAATCGTTCCATCTGGTTTGATACGTACTTTATCTACATATTGGTCGTTTTTGGAAGAAATTTTTCCATCAAATTTTTCAAGTAATTCTGTAGGCATATCATCAGCACGATAAGTAACCACTCCTGTTCCACATACCTTTGCACGAAGATTTTCTCTGCCTGTGCTGATGACTTCTGCTGCATATCCTGCATGTTGGTTTAAATTGGCTTCCCGATAGTTATCATTGATTTTCCATCCATTGATTTCTTTTAGTCCCAAGGATGAATGTCCATGTAATTTTACACCATGGTACATATCTTTTACTGTATCCACAGCCATTGCACTGACTTCAGGGGTAACTGCAATATCGCCTAATTCAAATGACTGTTTGATATTATCATTTACAGTTGTATCATCTAAAGCAGAAAAAATTCCATTTTCAGGTGTTACTGTACTTTGAAAGTATTCATGAAGCGAACCGAGTTTTTCATACATTTGAAAACCTGTTCGTTCAATAGCTTTCTTTTCAACTGTATCCATTGTCATGGTCATCATCCTTTACTGATGTTATTACAAAGCAGATATTCTGCAAATGTTGCTGACTGACTCTTTTCAGCCGCTTTTTTATAAGCTCTGCAAGCTGCTCTGCATTGTTAATTTGCTGCATATCTTTTTCTGCAATCCCAAGAATTGCTCTGACAATCCGTCCCAGCTCCGGAATCTGTTCAGAATGCCATTTTATTGTTCCGCCAAGCATTTCATAATCATCTATCAGAATTTTTATTGTTCTGCGGTCATTTCTGGATAAATGCAATACTTGCAGTGAGCGTTTTAAAAGTTCTGCCGGAAGAGGTTCTCTGCCAAACCAAGGCTGCATCACCATTCTAATCAAAATTCCTCTTGCATCCCATTCAGTTAGGATGATATCTTGATGATGATAAATATATTTTTTCTCAGTAACATTTGCTCTGTCTATCATTGTAAGGACAGGCTTTACCCAATCATTCTGATAAACAACAGCAACACCACTCGGCAGCTTTGCAATTTCGTTAACCTGTTCTTCTGTTAGTCCCATTGAGCGACCGACAGCCTCACGGTCATTTGCCTCTGGTGTACGGAGAATAATTTTAGTATTTGTATTTTTGATTGCAGAAATGTCTACAGAAGACGGTGACTGGTCAACGATAATAAATCCTTCCCCATAAGTCCGGATTTCTGCAATTGTATTTACAAGCATTTCAACAGATTTTCCAATCAGTTCTGACTGTTCTCCTCCTGCGGTATTTTTCAAAAGATTATGTGCTTCCTCTAAAACAGTAACATGTGTACAGCCCTGATTATGCTCTGTCTCAGAATCTATACGATATTCATTCAAAATATACACCATCAGACCCATGATTAACGCTTTTGTTTCAGAAGATTTTACACGGCTGATGTCAAGAATACAATTTTCATGAAACAGTTTTTCATATGGTGTCTGTTCATTCATGAAAATATATTTATTCAATCCAACTGTAAGCGATTTTACACGAGTAAGAAGTGCCCCCCGATAGTTAGATTGAATATCAGAAGCGTAATCCGATTCACTGATTAGTATATCCAGCTGTTCAGCAAGAATCTCAAAGTCAGGATATTCCGGTTTTTCACCGAAAAAGGTTGAAGACCCGATATCCCAGCCAATTGTTTCATATGCCCTAAGTATCGCCTCTTTCAAAAAAGCAGACATAGCATCATACATTGTCCAGCAAACACTGAATATTTCTATAAGTCCGTCAATATGTTCCAGAACATGGATTGATTCTGGAAATTGAAATGGATTGATATGAATTAGCTCAGCAATGTTTGGATTTGTGGAATAGACATTCACATCATCCCAGTTTCCGAATATATCTTTATATTCACCCTTTGCTGGTTCAATCACAAGAAACGGAATTTTGTCAAGATACAATTCTAAAAGCATCTGATAAACTGTATTACTTTTGCCAGAACCTGTTGAACCAGTGATAAAAGTATGCATATTGAGACTTTTATTATTCAGCTCCACAATCTTATCCGTAATCTGCCCCAAATCAAATACTCTGCCAAGTGTCAGCCGTTCAGAAGGATTCATTGACTCTGTTCTGTGTACCAGATTGTAGCGATATACTTCCTTGCCAAATTCAGCATGTTCTACAACTGGAAGTCCAGGAACAGTTGCACGGGGCAGTCCCAAGTGCAAGCCTAGTTCTTTACCGCTGATAGAAGTAGCAGCATCTGTTAAAACGCCAGAATCACCAATACCGCCATAATAAAACTGCGGATGAACAAATCTTGAAAGATAAGCTGTCAAATCATGAAAACTTCCGAATAGATTTGGGTCATTTGCTCTCCATGAATTGATGGCAGAAACTTCTCTTCCAGAACGTTCGCCATTCATCAAAGAACGGTAATTGCTTGCAGCAATCTCAGAAGCTGACATGTCATCAGAAATAAAATAGCCTGCAATATTCCACATTCCATAGCTGTCAAATTCATTCAGACGTTCCAGTG
>JAFRMZ010000138.1 GCA_017430465.1 Oscillospiraceae bacterium | reverse complement strand
GCAGAGGGTTGTCGGCAGATGATAAATCAGGCGGGCAATACCCAGATTATCATAGCTGACAATAATCTTATCTGTATCGAATACTTTTCCGACTTCCAGAGCTGTCTGGGCTTCCTTGAACGAACGAGCCAAATCCTTGACAGTTGTCACGGCTGTACCGATGCCGACATTAACTCTGGTATAGAACTCACTGCTAAGGGTATCTGCAATAGAACGTGCCAGCTTTTCGAGGTCTTTGGAATCAACACTGCTTTTGATTTCCTTTACAAGCACAATATCCGATTCTGTAATATTAAATACAAAATCCTTGTTCTTGTCCGGAAACAGATTCTGAATCACATCATAAGCAGAAATATCATTGGAAGACACAATCCGGATTAACAGCACAACTCTGCTAATTTCGGCATTGAAATGCAATTCTCTTGCTTTAATCACAATATCGCCGGGGAGTACATTATCGAGTACAACGTTTTTGATAAAATTATTTCTGTCATATTTTTCGTCATAATACTGCTTGATATTAGAGAGGGTAATTGACAGGATGCTTGCATATTTTGCAGCAGTATCATCTGTACCCTCTACGAATACAGCATAATCGGGCTTGGAACGTGTGCCGAACGGCTTGTAAGTATAGCCATCACGGATAAAAATATCATGAGTATCGCTTAAATCCAAAGATACAAATTCGTTTGTTGTACCGACTTTCGCCAAATCACTGCAAGCAATAATCGTTGCATTTTCGTCCACTACGCCGATAGTGGCATCCATTGTATCACGCATCTGGTGGACGAGTCCCTGAAACAATCTGTTTGACATAAGCTGACTTCCTTTCTGTTTTCAAAAAATTACCAATTTTATCTGTAGTTAACAGCATATTTTTAGTGCGTTCTTTACATATTACAAATTGTAACATATAGTTATGAACGTAATATGAACAATTTGTTAATTTTTTATTTATTTTCGTGAAAACGGCGAATTTTTTCCAAATTGTTTGTGTATTCGTCACAAAATTTATCGGATTTTGTTACCGTTCTGTCATTTTTGAGGAAGAAGCTTACATCTTTTCCGGACAGTCAATTTTCAGAATCGCCATAGCATTTCTCAAAACCTGACCGGCCGCACGGCAGAGGTCTGTTCTGAATTCACGCAGTTCAGGAGTTTCTGCATTCTTAACCGAGCAGGCATCATAGAATTTATGATACAGATTTGCAAGTTCCAGAGCGTATTTTGTAATTCTGGACGGGTCATAGACTTTTGCCGCTGCGGAAATTTCAGCCGGAAAGCCTGCCAGATGACGAATCAATTCAATTTCCTGCTGGGTTTCCGGTGCAGGGAGTTCTTTCAGGGGCGTGCCTTCCCGATACAGATTTTCTTCCTGCAATGTTCTCAGGATACTGCAAATTCTTGCATGGGCATACTGCACGTAATAAACAGGATTCTGCGAAGTTTTTTCAACAGCCAAATCCAAATCAAATTCAAAATGCGAATTGGCTTCACGCATGTTGAAGAAAAATCTTGCGGCATCCAGCGGAATATCTTCCAGAAGGGTGACCAGACCGATAGCTTTTCCGCTTCTTTTGGAAAGCTTGGCGACTTCGCCGTTTCTTAACAGAATTACCATCTGCATCAGAACGACATCAAGCTTGTCCGTATCGACATCGAGAGCCTTGAGAGCCGCTTTGAGTCTCGGCACATAGCCGTGATGGTCTGCGCCCAGTACGTTGATAGCCTTATCAAAATTTCTGGTAACGAGCTTATCGCAGTGATAGGCAATATCCGGAACGATATAAGTCGGAATGCCGTTTGCTCTGACAAGTACGAAATCCTTGTCTGCGCCGAACTGTTCCGCTTTAAACCAGACTGCGCCTTCCTGTTCGTAAGTATAGCCTTTATCGGTCAGTTTCCTGACAATCTCCATGACTGCGCCGTTCTGATGCAGTGTACTTTCACTGAACCAGTTATCATATTCGACACGATAGCTTTTCAAATCACGTTCCAGACCGGCAATATTTTTAGGCAGTGCAAAGGCAACCAGTGCATCACGGCGGGATTTGCTGTCCGTATCGGCAAATTTGTCACCATTTTCGGCATAGAAATTTTCTGCATGAGCAGTAATATCCGCACCGTGATAGGCATCTTCCGGCATTTCGATATTTTTTCCGCATTTCTGAAGATAGCGCACTTCCAGAGAAGTGGCAAATTTTTCAATCTGATTGCCGGCATCATTGATATAGAATTCACGTTCGGTATGCCAGCCAGTCCACTCCAGCAGAGAAGCGATACCGTCACCGAGTGCTGCGCCTCTTGCATTGCCGACATGCATCGGGCCTGTCGGGTTGGCAGAAACGAATTCCACAAGAGCTTTTTTGCCCTTGCCGTCTACAGATTTGCCATATTCTTCCTTTTCGTTCAGAATTGCCTGAACGGTATCGGAAAACCAGTTTTTCTGCAAAAAGAAATTCAGGAAGCCCGGTCCTGCGGTTTCGGCTCTCTCGAAATAAGAACCCTGAAAATAAAATGCTTCTATTAATAATTCAGCAATTTTTCTGGGAGGCATGTGCAGAGCCTTTGCCGATGCCATTGCAATATTAGACGAAAAATCGCCGTGTGTTTTATCGGCCGGAACTTCAATTCTGAATGCCGGCAGTACTTCAGCCGGAATTTTTCCTTCTGCTACCAGTTTGCCCATAGCCTGCATGAGCATTTCACGAAGCTGTTCCTGCGCCGCTTTCATCATATTTGTCATAATGTAATCAACTCCTGTATTTCTTGACATCAATCCAGATTTCATTATCAGACAGCAATGTCGAATTAGCATCGACCGTATAGCGCAAACGGAGTGAGCCGCCTTCATCCGTCAGCTTGTTTCTGACGAACCGTGCGGACACACCGACTGCGAAATCTCCGAAAGGCGTTTCATAATGACAGAAATGCTTTCTTCCGGACTGTACTACCAGATGTGTTTGATATGTTCCTGTTCGGATAATTGAAATCATATTATCCGGCGAAATTCTAAGCTGCATGTCAGAACCTTCCATGCCTGTTGTTTCTGATTCTTCATAAGAAATCACACGTTCGCCGTTTTTATCAATATAGTATAAAATTTCAGTATTCAGGGTAGTCTCTGTTTTTTCCTTTTCATCATACTGGATGCTTTTCAGAGTCATTGACCACTGATTTTTTAAATCTTCGTTCAACAAACAGCCACCTCTTTTTTCAAATCCGACTGCTGAAAACCTGTCCGTGTGCGGCATCAGCAAGGAAATTTTTAGCATTCTCCCGAAAACTGGAAACGCTGTCACTGACATAATAGATATTATGCCCCTGCTGCGTGCTGTCCGTCAGCAAATCCTGTTCTTCGAGGCAGGTTTTGGCATAGCGGGCGGCTTCTTCACCGGCAGAAAGCAAAGTTACTCCTTCGCCCATAATATCTGCGATAATATCTTTAATAATCGGATAATGCGTACAGCCCATGATAAGCGTATCTACGCCGGCGTTCCGGATGGGAGTCAGATATTCTTCCGCCGCAAGTCTTGTAATCTGATTATTTCTGTCCGTATAGCCATATTCTACCAGATGCACCAGCAACGGACAGGGCATTGCTGTCACATCAATAGCAGAATTCATGTTATGCAGAGCCGTTTCATAGCTACTGCTCTGAATTGTTGCAGGCGTTCCGATAACGCCGACTCTGCCGTTTTTGGTAACTTCCGCTGCCCGTTTTGCCGCCGGATAGACAACACCCGTAAAAGGAATATCTTCTACAGGGGAATCTGTTCCCAGCATGGAACTGACCGTTCCGCAGGCAGCAATAATCATTTTGACCGGATGACGGCGCAGAAATGCCACATCTTCTTTTGTATAGCGCAGAATTGTCTGACGGCTTCTTGTACCATAGGGTACTCTTGCAGTATCGCCGAAAAAGATAATATTTTCATTCGGCAGTATTTCATTCAGAGCCTTGACCGCTGTCAGCCCGCCAAGTCCGGAATCAAATACTCCGATTGCATCGTGATTCATCATTTTTCACCTTTCTGAAATCAGCAGGTTCTTTCTGTTGTCACAGCCTGTTCAATCATCTTGTCAACCAGATAAGAAGGACTCATGCCCATATATTCCATCAGTTTCGGATACATACTGATAGATGTAAAGCCCGGCATTGTGTTGATTTCGTTCAGAATGATTTCTCCGTTTTCTTTCAGGAAAAAATCTACTCTGGAAACGCCGCTGCATCCGATAGCCATATAAGCCTTGACCGCAATTACCTGAATTTCTCTGATTTTTTCAACCGGCAGATTGGCCGGAATGGTCAGCTTAGAATCATTCAGGACATATTTTGCATCGAAATCATAAAATTCATTGCAGGCGGCAATTTCTCCGACTGTCGAAGCAAATGGTGCATCGTAGCCGAATACGGCTGTTTCGAGTTCTCTGCCGACAATACATTCTTCAATAATGACTTTATCATCATGAATAAAGGCATTTTTTACACCTTCGATAAGTTCATTTTCTGTTTCTGCACGGCTGACACCGATGGAAGAACCGGCATTTGCAGGCTTGATAAACAGCGGATAGCCTAATTTTCCAGCAATTTCACGGCATCTTTCTTCGAGATGCTTCATTTCTCTCTGGAAAATCTGTTCCCATTTTGCCATGTGTACGCCGTGATATTCCAGAATTGTATGTGCTGCGGCCTTATCCATGCAGGCAGCAGAGGCAAGCAGTCCGCATCCGACATAGGGAATTCTGGCTAAATCAAGAAGTCCCTGAATTGTACCGTCTTCGCCGTTTTTTCCATGGAGCACCGGAAAGACAACATCAATTTTCTTGACGGTTACTTTTCCGTTGTCGCTCACAAGAAAGCCCTTGTGAATCGGGTCGGGGGACAATACTGCCGATGTGCAGTCGGGGTCTTTTTCCCAGTCTCCAGAAGCAATGGCAGATACATCGCCGGGATAGTAGAGCCATCTGCCCTTTTTGGTGATGCCGATGCAGACGACATCATATTTTTCACGGGGAATATTGTTGATAATATGCGTTGCGGATTTCAGTGAAATATCATGTTCGCTTGACGCACCGCCGAATAATACAGCGACTTTAATTTTTGCCATAAATATACAACTCCTTTTTGCACTGAATCAATGCTTTCACTATTGCATCATATCAAAAACTGCATTTGAACTTATACGGGTAATCTGACGTTTTTCAGCAGTCAATGTCTGTACTATCATAGCATATTTTTCAGATTTTGTCAAGGGTGGGAAAGTTTGAACATTTCTATTGATTTTGTGTATTTTTTCTATCTTATGCCCCAAAATGTGTAAAAAGAACTGGACAAATTTCGGGTTTTGTGCTATGATAAAATAAAAATCAAGAGGTGCGTTTTTTTATGGAAAAGATACTTGCTCTGGGCTATGTGATATTATTATTTCTTTGTCCGCTGAGAATCAGAGAACAGTTATTCCGGTTTCGTGAACAGAAACAGAAGAAAGATTTGTTTCTGCTGATACTCTGGAGTATTGCCGGACTGACAGTATATTTGCCTTTGGTCTGGTTCATCCTCCGGATTCTGCTGTTTTGGCTTTTCGGGTACGGAAGCAAATAATACAAACAGATGAACAGAATGCCCGAACCTGCACATTCGGGCATTCTGCTTTCATAATGAATGATACTTATGTTATATCAAATCTTCTAAATTGATAGCGTTATCTTTGGGAAGAATGCTGTAATCAATTCTCTTAGATTCCGGCTTTTTTTCGGGATTTACTTCCGGTTTCTTTTCCGGCTGACTTTGTACAGGCTGTTTCTGCACGGGCGGGGTCTGTACAGGCGGATTCTGCACTTGCTTACTCTGCAACGGCTGACTCTGTACGGACGGTGTCTTTATTGCATTGCTTTTCTGCTGAACCTGCTTTTCAACAACAGAAGTTTCTTCTTTCTTGTTTTCTTCTTCGGTGATTTCAGAAGAAATTGCCGGAACTTCAATGGCTTCTTCCGGATGTTCTTTGCCTAACAGGTCAGGCAGTTCCATACCAGCCTGCTTGAATAATTCATTCAGAGGCGGTACAGACTGCATCATGCCGGAAATGAAATCTGCTGTAGAAGTTTTTCCGTCTGCACCCTTGCCGGAATCCCAGACAGTAATTTTATCAATCTTAATATTTTTGATAGCTTCAACTTGGATAGATACCAAATCTTCAATCTTTTCAGCAATCAGGAGTTTAACTGCGGCATTGGCATCACCGCCGGCGGCTTCGACAATCTTTTTCATACCTTCGGCCTGACGGGTCAGGATTTCCTGCTGACCTTTTGCTTCGGCTTCCATTTTTGCGAAGATAGCATCTGCTTCACCACGAGCTTTTCTTCTGGTGACTTCGGCTTCGGCTTCGGCGGCGATTTCGGCCTGTTCCTTAGCGATTTCAGCCTTTACAATGACATCGGCTTTCTGTGTAGCTTTTTCGAGTTCGGCACGGGTCATTTCAGCTTCCTGCTGAGCTGCATAAGCTTCCTGTTTTGCCTTGGCGGACTGTACTGCTTCAGCAGCAGTTGCCTGACGGAGTGCTTCTGCCTCACGTTCACGGCGGACAGCTTCGGACTGTGCAACAGCTACTTTTGCTTTGTTTTCGCCCTCGATAGCAGCAGCATTAGCAGCGGATACCTGCACACGCTGTTCCTGCTGAGCGTTTGCCTGACCGATTTCACCATCACGATTCTTTTCAGCCACGCTCTTTTTCGCATCGTTGACAGCCTTTGCAGCCGCTTCCTTACCGAGTGCCTCTAAGTAACCGGATTCATCTGTAATATCTGTTACGTTGACGTTAATCAAACGCAGACCAATTTTTTTCAGCTCGATTTCAACGTTTTTGGAAATCGCAACCAGAAACTTATCTCTGTCGGCGTTGATTTCTTCAATATCCATTGTTGCGATAATCAGTCTTAACTGACCGAAAATAATATCTCTTGCGAGTTCCTGAATTTCAATCAGTTTCAGACCGAGCAGACGTTCTGCGGCATTCTGCATAACTCCCGGTTCGGTAGAGATGCCGACTGTAAATCTGGACGGAACATTGATTCTGATGTTCTGTTTTGAGAGGGCGTTTTTCAAATCGACATTCATAGAAATCGGAGTTAAATCCAGATACTGATAGGACTGAATCACCGGAACGATAAATGCCGCACCGCCGTGGATACACTTGGCACTTCTGGGCTGACCGAATTCATCCGTGCCGACCTTACCGTAGATAACCAGAATCTTATCAGACGGGCATTTTCTGTAGCGTGACAGAATCGCAATCAAGGTAGCGAACAAAATCACTACGATAACACAAATGACAAGCAATACTCCAAAGTTTTCCATAATTATTCTCCTCACTTAATAAAAAAATAGTTTATGATAATGCAGATGCCGAAAAACAACATCCCAACACCGCCAATGATACCAACAGGGTCATATTTTTCAGTATGTTCTGCATCTTCTGCTTTATGACACTGACTAAGCATTAAAGCCCCTACCGGAATGCAGATAACCGCTCCCAGAATCCGTGCATCAAGCATCATCAGAAATAATATCACAATCCACACAATAGGCGGAATTGGCGAATTACGGTACATAAATATTTCACTCCTTAGCCGGAAATACAGGCGACACTATGACAGCTACTTAGAAAAAGCAACCTTATTCTCAATTAAAATATTCATTGGATTCACCTCACTGAACCAGAGATTTCAGTATTATGCCCAGACCTTTCAAAATATGAAAGAACATCCTGATTATTTCACTTCTCGCTCAAATGTGATGAGCACTTCGCCATTTGTAGCAAACGTATCTGTCGGCACAACACTGACCACTTCCCAACCTTTCTGATTCATTTCCTGCATCATCATTTCCACGTTCCGCCTGTTGGGCTGATGACCGATACCCAGCTTTGCCCTAAAACCAATATTCACCTTTTCTTTGTTTCCGATTCCCAAATATGCCAAAACAAGTTTATACTCTTTCATGATACATTCACCAATTTCCTGTAAAGAATACCAATGCTCCCGCAAACATCAGCAAGGCAACTAAAATACTTTGTCTTGTGGAAGAGCCTTTTCCGACAGACCGCACAAACGGCTGACTTCTGTCAGATGCCTGAAAAATTTTTACAGGCATACCGACCTTTATACTGGTTCTTTGAGCCGTCTGGGGAAGTTCCCATTTCTGAAATTCTTTTTCGATTTCATGACCTTCAAAAATATACTGTATCATGACGGTTTTCCATTTGATTTTGATGATTCTGCCCTGATACCATGGCGGTTCGGGAGGTTCTTCCGGAATTCCATTTTTTAGATGCGTGAGATACAGCATCCCTATCCCCAGTGCGGTACAGGCGATACCGCCGAGCATATTAACCAGAACCTGTAACATATCAACATTCCTCCACGACAAGCGTATCTCCTACGACATCCGAAACGAGTACCTGTGCGCCTGTCTGAAGCGGTTCATCACCGGCATTGACGGCATCCAGTTCGCAGAATCTGCCCTGCACCTGCAAAGTGACTTTGCCTGTACCCTGATTTTTCGGCGGAATCGGAACATAAACAGTCGCATTCTCCCCGATGGCATTTTTCAGATTAAGCGTACCGTTTTCGGCAAGTTTTGCAGTTGCCTGTATCATTTTAGCAACAACCAGCATCATGACCAGACCGCAGACTGCACCGATTATCATGCTGATAAGATTTGTCATTCCGGAACTGATACAAATAATGGATACCCATCCGAACACTGCCAGAAATGTGACAACTGTCTGCAAGGACAATAATTTCAGCGTTCCGAAATCAGCCGGATTGCTGCCATCCGAACCAATCTGCACATCCGGTGCATCAATATCTGGAATACCGTCACCATCCAAATCCAGATTCAAATCATCAATACCGGAAGTATCTGAAAATTCCACACCAGCATCATGATGACCGCCCATCATTGCAAGAAGCATCTGCAAGAGCAATATCAGCGTTGACGGTACAGCGATACAATATAATATTCTTAAAATCTGCGTTAAACTTTCCCACCATGCCTGCATAGAAATTCCCTTCTTTCATGTAAATTTTATTTACTGAACTTATCATAGCACAATTTTGGAATTTTGTCAAGTATTTTTTTAAAAAAATTACAAAAACCTCTTGCATTTTTTCCTGATTTGTGTTATGATATAAAAAACAATCGTAAACAATATTTACATGAAAGAGAAATTAGCGTGAAAGGACTGATTTCATGGACAATACAGAATTAGGTAAAAGACTAAAAACAGCCAGACTCTCTAAAAAAATGACACAAAGCGAAGTCGCCGGCGATTTCATCACCCGTAATATGCTCAGTTTGATTGAAAGCGGAAATGCTACCCCATCTATGAAAACGCTGGAATATTTATCCGGCGTGCTTGATATTCCGATGGACAAGCTTTTGTCAGACTCCTGGGAAGAAAGTTCCGATGTACCGGATTTCCAGACACTCCAGAATGCGAAAAAACTTCTTACTGACCAGAAATATTCCCAGCTTCTGGACAGCATCAAGGCAGAAGGCATTTTTACAGATGAATTACACGCCATCCGGAGCATTGCCTATCTGAGGACAGCAGAACAGCTTTCAGAATCCGGTCAGACCGAACAGCTTCAGCAGGCGGTCAATCTGGCACGGCTCGCCGCTGATGAGGCTTCCAAAGGCATTTATGCGAATACGGCAAGAATTGCACAGGCCAACCAAATTATTTCAAAATCAGCACAGTATCTGAGCAATTACTATTCCAGTCTGGCGCAGAGAAACACTATGCCCTGACTGGTTCCAAGAATTTTTTATGCAAAAAAATCCCGAAAACCTCTTGACAAATAAAAATCAATATGCTATAATAAAAATACCTCTTTGCAGGGGTATTTTTTATGTGCTTTTTTTATCTCTGTCAATCGAGGGAGGCAAAAAGCTAAAACTCGTCCGGATAAGTCGGATAAAAGCTATTCTATCAGGAGGTGCCGAAACATGAGAGTGAAAGTAACACTGGCTTGCACTGAATGCAAGCGTCGCAACTATGTGACCAAGAAGAACAAGAAGAACGACCCTGACCGTCTCGAAATGAACAAACACTGCAAGTTCTGCCGCAAGCATACACTGCACAAAGAAACGAAGTAACGGAGGGAACATCGCATGGCGAAAGAAAAAAAAGACGCTCTGACCGAAGTTTCTGAAGAAAAAGAAACCAAAAAAGATAAAAAAGCCAAAGCAGATAAGTCTGATAAAAAAGATAAGAAAAATGATAAGAAAGACGAGAAGAAATCCGGCGGTATCGGAAAATGGTTCGCTGACCTGCAACGTGAATTCAAAATGGTTACATGGCCTACCAAAGAAACCGTCATGATTAATTCCGGTATTGTACTTGGTACAATTGTCATTTCCAGCCTTTTTGTCGGACTGCTTGACACAGGTCTGCTCGAACTGATGAAGTTCCTGCTGAATCTGGGTCAAAATTCCTAAAACATGTCTGAAAGGGAGGTCTTGTCATGTCTCAGACTGCAAAATGGTATGTAATTCATACCTATTCCGGATATGAAAACAAAGTTGTCCAGAATATCGAAAAAGTTGTCGAAAACCGCAAACTGCATGAACAGATTCAGGAAATTCAAGTCCCGACAGAACATGTTACCGAAATTGTTGACGGAAAGAAAAAGGAATTTGAACGGAAAGTTTTTCCCGGCTATGTGCTTGTGAAAATGATTTATACTGACGATTCGTGGGCTGTTGTGCGCAATACACGCGGCGTGACCGGATTTGTCGGCCCCGGC
Source organism: Oscillospiraceae bacterium (assembly GCA_017430465.1). GTDB lineage: Bacteria > Bacillota > Clostridia > Oscillospirales > Ruminococcaceae > UBA3855. The sequence goes on along the minus strand of JAFRMZ010000138.1, from coordinate 558 downwards.
TCGAAGCCGACTCCCCTGTCTGACAAGGAAGTGGCTGCTATGGGCATCAATTCCAAACCGACTATTGAAGTAAACTATAAAGTCGGTGATACTATCCGTGTAACCGGTACAAATATGGATGGCTTCACGGGCGTTGTGAAGAATATCGACCTTGAAACCGAACAGGTCGAAGTACTCGTCAGCATGTTCGGGCGAGAAACGCCTACTACCATCGCACTGCATCAGGCTGTCAAGCTGGATGATTAATTTAAGAAGAAAATCCTGAAAGCAGAAAACGCTTTCACAGTGGGAGAGTATGTTGTATACTCGCCTTTACCACAAATTTGGAGGTTCAATTTATTATGGCACAGAAAGTAACAGGCTATATCAAGCTGCAAATCGCCGCAGGTAAAGCAACACCTGCTCCGCCGGTTGGTCCTGCACTGGGTCAGCACGGTGTCAATATCATGGCATTCACAAAGGAATTCAATGAAAGAACCAAGAACGACATCGGCATGATTATTCCGGTAGTTATTACGGTTTATGCAGACCGTTCCTTCTCTTTCATCACCAAGACTC
>JAFRMZ010000137.1 GCA_017430465.1 Oscillospiraceae bacterium | reverse complement strand
CAGATTATGCGTTCCTGTCCGGAATATAATGCTATCATGGCAATGATTCCGGATGGTGAAACACTGGTGGAAAAGCTGGTGACAGTTTCATTCAGTTCACTGGAAGTCAGCCAGCCCTGTGCAGAATGCCTGAAGCTTCTGTACCGTGTCAGCCCTGACAACAAAGATACAGAAGTCTTTGTAGCTCCGGACAAGACTATTAAAGTTTCTGAACTGCTTGCATCGGATGCAACAGAAAACACTGCTCCGGTTACACTGGGTGCAGAAGTCTCTGCTCCAGCACAAGCTTCTGCGGAAACATCCGGATTTGCGGCAGCTTCTCCGGCTGCTGCGCCTCCGCCTCCGTCTATGAATAAAGCACCTAAAAATCCGCTGGCTTCTGCAAATGATTTGAATAATTTTTCGACTGACGGTGATTTTGGCTTTGAAGCTGCTGAAGCACCGGAAGAACCGGATGACCAGAACGACCAGCAGACTGCTCCGAACTCACCGTTCCAGCAGGCAGGCGCAATTCCGGGCGCACCTCAGACAATGGGTGCTCAGCCGTTCCCGCAGGCTCAGCCTTATGGTTATGCCCAGCAGCCTCAGTATGGCTATGCCCAGCAGCCTCAGTCTCAGTACGGTTATGCCCAACAGCCTCAGTATGGCTATGCCCAGCAGCCTCAGTCCCAGTATGGTTATGCACAGCAGTCTCAGTACGGCTACGCACAGCAGGCTAACGGCTATGCTCCGCCTCCGCAGAGCATGTATATGCGTCAGAGTGTTTATATGCAGCAGCCCGGCCAGCAACCCCAGAGTGTTTACATGCAGCAGCCCGGCCAGCAACCCCAGAGTGTTTACGTGCAGCAGCCCGGCCAGCAGCCTCAGAGTGTCTATGTCAGCCAGCCGGTCGCACACAGTCAACAACTTTCGGCATATCAGCAGTCGAATTATTATTCTCAGACAGGCACTGCACCTGCTAAAACCGATGGCTCTACGTTCAAGAACCGCCTTGCCAATTTCATGGATGACGGCGATGAAGATTCTTCCAGAAACAACAGTGCCGATGATGAAGAACTCATGAAACAGGCAAAAGAAAGAAAAAGAATGGCCAAGCTCGATAACAGTTTCAATAAAAGAAAATAACGGCTGATTCGCTCTTTCCGAAAATTGAAAATTCAGAAAGCTGTGACAGTTCTGTCACAGCTTTTTTTGAATAAGCTTACAGAAGGGAATATTGATGTTATGAAAAAAATCAGAAAAGCCGGCTTTCTGCTGACAGTTCTGTTATGTGCAGGACTCACGGCTGTTCAGAATCTTCCCGTCAGGGCGGAACAGCTTTCGGTCAAGGCCTTGCAGGATGCTCTGCTGAAACGCTCAGATTCCGCCTCGCTTGCCTATGATATAAATCATGACAATCAGGTGAATATCTATGACTGGATTCTGCTTAAAAAGCGTGGACTGCCTTCGGAATCGGATATTCTTGAACCTAAAGGCACAATTCATTCCGGAGATGCCACTTTCTATGGCGGAGGCTATGAGGGCGGATGCGCCATGCTCGACCCGATTTCCAAAGAAGATTACTGGATTACTGCCATGAATCTGGAAGATTATAATACTGCACAGCTTGCCGGTGCATATCTGGAAGTAACCGGCGAATCTGGTACAATTCATGTACTTGTTACTGACTTGCTTCCCGAAGGAAAAAAAGGCGACCTGGATTTATATACAGAAGCTTTTCCGCTGATTGCACCTGTAGAAAAGGGACGTGTTCCGGTCACATGGAAAATTATTCCCCTTGACAGTGCCGAGAATGCGCCTGTCTGCTATAAATATAAAGAAGGAAGCTCCGCTTTCTGGTGCGGTGTGCAGGTCAGAAATCATCGCTATCCTATCACCAAGCTGGAATATCTTGATGTCAATGGCAATTTTATCGAAATCCCCAGAAGAAATTATAATTACTTCGAAAGCATGGACTTGGGTGCAGGGCCTTTTACCTTCCGGATTACGAATATTTACGGCGATGTGATTATTGATTATGATATTCCTCTTACACCAGATGAAATTCAGCAGGGACATGTACAGTTTCCGGAATAAGCTCTTGCTTTTCCGGAAATTTTATGCTATAATGATAATAATCAAATATTCAAGGGAGGTTTTCTTCGGTGAAAAGACTCACACTCGGAATTCTGGCGCATGTAGACTCCGGAAAAACAACACTTTCCGAAGCTCTGCTTTATCATGCCAAAGTACTCCGGAAACTTGGTCGGGTTGACCATAAAAATGCATTTCTTGATACGGATACAATGGAACGTGAACGAGGAATTACTATTTTCTCGAAACAGGCACGTCTGCCACTGTCTGACGATACAGACTTTACTCTGCTTGATACCCCCGGCCATGTGGATTTTTCTGCCGAAATGGAACGTACTCTGCAAGTGATTGATTATGCTGTTCTGGTTATCAGCGGTTCAGAAGGCATTCAGAGCCATACAGAAACGCTCTGGAAACTTCTGCATCACAGTCACAAGCCGGTTTTTCTCTTTATCAATAAAATGGATTTGGCCAGAACCTCCCGCAGGGAAATTCTCACTGAACTCCAGACACATTTACATAAGAACTGTATTGATTTTTCTGAACAGAATTCTGAATTTTATGACGCTCTTGCCACCTGCGATGAAACACTTATGAATCAGGTGCTCGAAACGAATCAAGCTGATACTCCTGCCATTGCACAGGCAATTCTGCAAAGACATGTCTTTCCGTGTCTGTTCGGCTCTGCTCTGAAAGATAACGGTGCAGAAGCATTTCTCAATCTTCTGGAAACATATACCCTTCCCCTGCCCGAATGTTCTGAATTTGGTGCGAAAGTCTACAAAATTACAGAAGATGAACAGGGCAAACGCCTGACACATCTTAAAATAACAGGCGGTGTGCTGAATGTCCGTGATATTCTGAACGGATTCGGCCGGAACGGTGAACCATGGCAGGAAAAAATCAATCAGATAAGATTATACTCCGGTGCAAAGTTTCAGCCTGCGGATACTGTTTTTCAGGGGATGACCTGCGCAGTGACCGGACTTTCCCAGACTTATGCAGGTGAAGGCCTAGGCATTGAACAGAATTCCGAAAGTCCCCTTCTTGAACCGATTCTGCAATATGCGGTAATTCTGCCGGAACAGATTCCCATTCATCATGCACTGATGGCATTCCGGAAACTCGAACAGGAAGACCCTCAGCTTCATGTCAGCTTCTCGAAACAGCTACAGAAAATTCATGTGCTCCTGATGGGTGAAATTCAACTGGATATTATTCAGCATATTCTGAAAGAAAGATTTGACATTCCGGCTGAATTTGAGCCCGCCGGCGTTGCTTATAAGGAAACCATCCGGAATACCGTTGAAGGGATGGGGCATTTTGAACCCTTACGGCACTATGCAGAAGTACGTCTGCTGTTAGAACCCGGCAAAGCCGGTTCGGGACTGCAATTTTCCAGTATCTGCCGTGAAGATGAGCTCGACCGCAACTGGCAGAGATTAATTCTGACACATCTGGCAGAAAAACAGCATCTTGGTGTGCTGACCGGTTCGCCTGTTACAGATATGAAAATTACGCTTACTGCCGGAAGGGCACATAAAAAACATACCGAAGGCGGTGACTTCCGTCAGGCGACTTACCGAGCTGTCAGACAAGGTCTTATGCAGGCAGAATCCGTTTTATTAGAACCGTATTATCAGTTTAGTCTGAAAATTCCGGCGGAATGCATCGGCAGAGCTGTTACAGATTTACAGTGCAACGGTGCAAAATTGCAGTCTCCTGAAACATTCGGAGAATTTACAGTTCTGGAGGGTACTGCACCGGCTTCCGTCATGATGACCTACCGGACAAATGTGATGGAATATACCAAAGGCCGAGGGTCGATTTCATTTTTGCCGGCCGGCTATGCACCGTGCAATAATCCGGAAGAAATCATTCAGAAATTTGCCTATCAGCCGGAGGCTGATTTGGATAATCCTCCGGATTCTGTTTTTTGTTCACATGGTGCAGGCGTTACCGTCAAATGGACGGATGTTGCAAATTACATGCATACAGAAAGCTATCTGAAATCTGCACCGGAAATTCAGCCGGAACAGAATTCCTGTCCTGTCCGTCAGGCTTATACCGGAAGCATTGCCCAAGATGAAGAACTTATGAAAATTTTCGAGCAGACTTACGGGAAGATTCAGCATGACGAACGTGATAAACATCATGTGATGCATACAGAAAAGCAGGTCAGAATCAAATCCAAGCCAGTTCCCAAAGGAGATGAATATCTGCTGGTTGACGGCTATAATATTATCTTTTCATGGGAGAATCTCAAGAAAATTTCCAAGGAAAGCCTTGATTCCGCACGAGCCGAGCTGATTCATAAATTAAGCAACTATCAGGGAATGCGCCAATGCCGGCTGATTATTGTCTTTGATGCCTACAAGGTGAAAGGCAATTCCGGAAGTATTGAGGAAATCAACAGCAATATTCATGTTGTCTATACCAAAGAGGCTGAAACAGCGGATACTTATATTGAACGCATCTCCCATGACCTGAGCCGTGAACATCGTGTTCGGGTAGCCACTTCTGATGGTACGGAACAGATGATTATCCTTGGAAACGGTGCTTATCGCATGACTGCCGAAGAACTCCGGCAGGAAGTCCTGAATGCAGAATCTCAAATTCAGGAATATCTGAAAGCCAATCACTGATATTATTTTTATCTGTTATAAGGAGGTTATTTTTATGATATGCAATCACTGTGGTGCAAATCTCAGTCCAGATGAAAAAGTCTGCTCCTACTGCCGGTGTGAAGTGGAGAACATGCAAGCATCTCAGCAGACAATACAAACTATTCAGCCACAAATTCCGGTATCTCCGAATCACTATGACTATAACCGTATTATGCCCCCTGTTCAGGCTGTTCCGCATTATAAGAAGCCTGCTTTAATCATGTGTCTGCTGGGATTTTTCGGGCTGGGCGGACTGCACCGACTTTATTCCGGAAAAATCGGCACGGGGTTGCTGTGGCTGTTTACCTGCGGGCTGTTTGGAATGGGTACACTCATAGACCTGATTCTGATTCTGATGAATTCGTTTCATGACAAAGACGGAAATCTTCTGCAATAACAAAAACAGTACAGAAGCAGGAAGCTTCTGTACTGTAATTTTTTCCAAGCAAAAGGCCGGCAGAACTGCCGGCCTGAAATCTGCAAAAATAAACCGCCTTGCCGTCATATAGAGAATAAAACCAAGCGTCTCCGCAAGGTGGGTATCCGCCTGAAATTCTCTCGCTCCCAGCGTCCGCACGGGCTATTGTCCGTACAGGAGGTCTGCAATCCTAAGTCAGAGCATGGGATTCCCGAAAAATAAGTGTTGGATTATAATAGCTATATTTACCCGTACAAGGCAGTAAATTATTGAATTAATTATGCTTCGGATTCGTCTTCTTCCTCATCGCCTTCGAGCATTTCGCTGATGCGCTGAATGAACAACTGACCGATGCGTTCATATTCTTCGTCATTGTCGATAGTAGCAAGGAATTCCTCGCCGTTTTCTTCGCCGACTTTCAGAACGACAAGTTCTGTATCTTCTTCAATCATGGCATCAGGGTCTTCTGTATAGGGAACGAGGGCATAATACACTGTGCCGTTATCCTCCATGATGTCCATGAGTTCAAATTCCTGTTCATTTCCTTCCTCATCGGTAAGGGTGAAAATTTCGGGAGTATAATCTTTTTCTTCCATGAAAAGCTCCTTTCCGGATTTCATTTTCTGTTTTTTTTATTATACTATAGATTGCAGGAAAAATCAATAGGTTATTTAAAATTTGTACAGATATGACAAATATCGGACTTATATTTCAGGCAAAATGCTTAGCTTTCCGAAAATCTACGGAACGAGTGAACGGACGGGGATAAATATCAGTATTATCAGACGTATAAATCAAGTACAGATTCTGATAAAACAGCGGAATAAAAGCATTGTTTTCCAGAAGTTTTTTTTCTGCTTGGCCATAGAGCAAAACTTTTTCAGAAAGCGGTTCTTCTCCGGAAATGCTTTCCAGAACGGCGTGTGTATCCGGAATTCCAAATAACCCAGCATTTTCACAGAAACTTTGCAGAGAAGCATAACAGCTATTTCGTGGCGTTTCCAAAGTATACAGGGCGATGCTGTAATCACCGGATGCAAGCCGTTCACGATACTCTTTTACAGAAACGCTTTCAATGCCGATATAGTGACCGGAAAGTCTCTGCCATTCCTGACAAACAGAAAGCAATGCCTGTGTTTCTGCAAACGAATCCGGAAGCAAAATTTTCAGGGCATTGATTTCTGTCATGGAAACGGATTTCAGTGATTTTTCAAACAATGATGCAGATTCTTCCGGCGCATAGGGCATGGAAAGCGGTTCATCCGCATATAATTCACGGTACGGCCGGCCGAGTATCTGCACTGCCGGCGGGATGATTCCGCTGGCCGGCTGAAGGCTTCCGTTCAGAATTTCCTGATACTGTTCCCTGCTGATGCCGGAAGCGAGAGCTTTTCGGAAATCCGGATTTTTCAGAATTTCATTTTCCGGATTAAAAATCAGTCCCAGTGTTTTGGTACAGCTTGTTCTGACAACATATTTTTTAGAATTCAGGTAGCTGACAGGTTCGGTATCTGTCAGAATGACATCAGAATTCCCCTGAGAAAAATCTTCATCGGCTTCTCTCTGGGAGCGCATGATAGTAAATTGCAGACTGCTGGGAGAAATATTCTGTGCATCATAATACATGCTGTTTTTCCGGAAAGTCAGAAAATTTCCGCTTCCGTAGGCATCATAAGCCCATTTTGTCAGGCAGAATGGGCCGTTGCAGAGAATTGTTTTATCATCAAGGCCATATCTGCCGTTAGTGGAGAGAAAAAAATCTTCATTGCACGGCACGGCACAGCTTTGCGCCAGCAGATGCAGAAAATCTTCTTCCGGCGTTTCCAGCTCAAAAATCACGGTTGCGCCGTTCGGTGCAGAGATGCCTAATTTTTCGGGCTTGAGCAGACCATTATACACATCAGAAGCATTTTTCAGGCAGAAATATTCCGATGCATGGGGGGAATCTGTTTCCGGACTGAGCAGTCTGCGGAATGCAAAGACATAATCCAGCGAAGTCACTGGTTTTGCATCTTTTTGTTCTGTTCCGGCACTGAACCAGTAGCAGTCATTGCGGAGATGGAATTCATAAAACAAGCCGTCATCCGAAACGGTATAGCTTTCCGCACCGGCAGGAACAAGGTTTCCGGTCTCATCGAGTCGAATCAGGCCTTCCATGATAGTTTCAATCACAATCTGGGCGTTCTGATTGTCTGTATACTGTGGGTCAAGGCATTCGGGATTTCCCGAAATGGTGCAGATGAACGGATAACCCGTGCCGTCATCTTCCTGATGTGAACAGCCTGAAAGCCATGCAAGCAGACTTATTGCCAGCATAATGCTTACAGTTCTGCAAAGCCATAATTTTGTCATGGTTCTGTCTCCTTTATATCTATCTAATATTTATTATAGCATTACCGGACGAGATTCGCAACTGTTTTTGCCATTGTTTTTTGATATTTTTTTAAAAAAACTATTGACAGATTATGAACTTTGTGCTATAATATATCATGAAATAAGTATCTTTTCTTGTTTCGGAGAGAGTTCCCTAAAATATGAACAAAAACCCACAGTGATTTTTGTCAATAATGCAGTCGAAAAAAAATGCGGAACTGGTTGACTTTTTTCATCATAAATGTTATAATTAATTTATAAATCCATGAACGGAATATGAAATAGAAATTATCTTTAAAGGGAAAAGGGTGTGTTGCCATGAAAACATTAAACAGCAGAGTAAAGGGTTTTACTCTCGTAGAAATGATTACTGTAATTGCTATTATCGGTGTGCTTCTGGGTGTATTCGCACCTGCTATGTCCAATTACTATTGGAAATCACGAGTAAAAGCGGCTAATGCAGATGCTAAAATGATTTATAATGCTGCACAGACCGAAGTACAGAAATATATCGCTTTTGACCGTGCAAATACTTCTGCGCCAAGCAGTCTTGACGGTTATGTGATGATTTCTTATCAGCCGGGCACAACCCCTTCTGTACAGGCCGGCAACCCGCTTTCTTCTGACCTCAGCAGTTATGCTTCTACTTCTTTGACAAATGCCACTGCAAATATTGTATCCGGTGTCAATAAGACTGTATCCAGTGCAGATACAAAATGCTGGGCCGTCTACATCAATAATTATATTGTCAAGGCAAGTATTGCTGCTGACCAGACCACAACACCTTATGTAGGCTATTATTCGGCAGGAAGAATCACACTCCCTGCTGAACGTCCTACCAAGGTATATTCTGCTTGGTTATCCGGAAATGATGCCAACTCTTTGTTAGGTGTTGCCTCAAAATACGATACGCCCTGACAGGTACAGATTGTAAAAAAACAAAGTTCCAAAAAGCTGGTAATTTTTTTACCGGCTTTTTTCTGCTGTATCCTGTATAATTTCTGTTTGTCTGCCCATGCTTTCACTATCAGGCTACAGAAAGGCAAGGTGCAGTGCACTATGATTAAAGGCGTAAACAAGAAAGTAATTGAAATCAATCATCCGGACAGTGCTTATTTTGAGAGAGCTGTTTTATATCTCAAGCCCAATGTGAAAGATGTCCCTCCCCATGCCGCACAGATGGAAACACTGGACTATTTTCCTCCGCTTCCCGAAAAGAAAAAAATACTCTCCGGCTGGATGCTGTTTCTGACCGGAATGGCAGTTTCTGCTGCGGGATGCTGGATATTTATGCATTTTTATCCGTAAAATGACAAAATTTTTTCTCAGAACCGCAAAAAATACTTGTAATTTTTCTGCGCACATGCTATAATATTAGTAAAACCAACTATCAGCTAACAGAAAGGTGAATCTTATGCCTGAAAAAGAAAATATGATTATCGGCCGAAATCCTGTCCGTGAAGCCCTTCGCAGCGGTCAGCCGATTGATACTGTTTACCTCAGCGGAAACGGCGGAAGCCTGAAAGAAATCCGTGAACTTGCCGTACAGGCCGGTGCGGTCATCAAAACTGTCAATGAACAGAAATTATCTCAGCTTGCCGAAGGCGGTGTGCATCAGGGTGTTATCGCCTTCGGTGCATGTGCGTCCTATGTCAGTCTGGAAGATTTGCTTGCCGTTTCAGAAAAAAAAGGCACAAAGCCTTTTCTGATTATCTGCGATGAAATCGAAGACCCACATAATCTGGGAGCGATTATCCGGACAGCAGAAACTGCCGGTGCAGACGGTGTTATCATTCCTAAACGGCGCAGTGCCATGCTTACTCCTACGGTGTATAAAACATCCGCAGGCGCAGCGAGCTGGCTTCCTGTTGCAAGAGTTTCCAATCTGGCCTCTGCTATTGACAAGCTGAAAGAAAACGGCATCTGGATTTATGGCACGGATATGAACGGCGAATTATATACCCATACTTCTTTTGACGGTGCTGTTGCACTGGTCATCGGTTCGGAAGGCTTCGGCATGAGCCGTCTGATTCGTGAAAAATGTGATTTTCTTGTCAAACTTCCTATGATGGGAAAAATTACTTCTTTAAATGCTTCCGTTGCCGCCGGTATTTTTATGTATGAAATCGTAAGACAGAGAACTAACAACAGATAGGAGATTCCCTTACATGAAAAAAGAAAGAGAGCATACCGAATCAACAGAACAGTCAGGTTTCCGAAAATCTTCCGGTGTACCGCACAAAGAACTGGAATCCAGCCGGACAACTGTTTCTTTTATTGAATCCGGCACACCTGTCAGAGATGCCGGCACTTCCGGACAAAAAACAGAGAAAAAAGAACCTGAACCCGTTTATGACAGTACTCCCAAAATTCGCAGAATGAGCGATTCCACCAGAGCAAGGGAAGCAGAGAAAAACAGAAAAAATCAGAAAAAAAACCATGCTTCTGAAGACTATACTTATGAAAAAGAGCGTCCGGACGGTGAATATGCCTATACACAGATTCATGATGCCAAAAAATATAAAAAACGCAAGCGTTTTTCCCGTCAGGATGATGTCACCGCTATGGCAACGGAAACACTTCAGCTCGATTTGCGTGATATTATTCCGGTCGCTGTTCCCCAGCAAGAACCCGTCAAACCCGTGGATGTCAAGCCTGCTCCCAGAGCACAGCGAACCAGCATGAACCTGAGCGCATCTGACAGAAAAGCTCTCTCGGCCGATTCTCTTGATGTCACTATCCGGCGGACTCCCGAAGAAGCCGCTGAAGAAACTCGCCGCCGTCAGCAGATTTCTGATATGATGAAACTCGAAAATACTGCTGACATCCGCACTGATATTGCAGAACTCCGGAGCGCAGTGGCATTTCGTGCCGGCGGACTGATGCTTGCGGTTATCATCAGTGCTTATCTTGCTGTCAGGTATGCATTTCCGTTTGCATGGCTGAACAGCATTCCAGAAAATCTGATTTGTCTGATGCAGCTTCTTCTTGGCTTTGCCTCGGCATCGGTATGCATTCCGGCACTGCGGAACGGTCTGACCCGACTGGTACAGTTCCGTGCTGACACGGACAGTCTTGCAGCAGTTGCATGGCTTTCCTGTATGCTTGATTCTTTTTTCGGGATTTTCGGCATTCAGCATAACGGGCTGGCGAGTCATTTTATGCCGTGTGCGATTTTTATTCTGCTTCTGCACACCATCGGAAAATTACTAATTATCGACCGTGAAGAAATCAATCTCAAAGCGGTCAGTACAAATTCCGAATACTGCGGACTGCATATTATCGAAAATGAGAGCAATGCCGAAGCACTTGCACGGGGTGTGATGAATGACTTCCCTGTGACTGCGGCTCTGCGGAAAACCGATTCTCTCAAAGATTTCCGCAAATATACTTATTCTGCCGATTTAGCAGACCATTTCAGTCATTATGCTGCACCGGCAAGCTGTATTTTCTCACTGGTTGCTTCTGTTATCCTGACTCTGTTCAAAAGTGGCGGAATTGGTTATTTTCTGGGATTATTCTCGATGTTTTCCGTTGCTTCCGGATGCGCAGCAATTACATTTGCCGTGAATCTGCCTTTGTTCAAGGCTTCCCAGAAGCTTTCCAAGTTCGGGGCACTGCTTCTGGGCTATCAGAGTGTGGATGATTTTTATGATACCAATTCCGTGATGCTGGATGCTTCTGCAATGTTTCCGGAAGGTGCGATTCAGCTTCGTGGTGTCAAGATGTATTCCAACGTCAAGACGGAAGAAACACTGCTTGCAGCCGCAAGTCTTGCACGGTATGCCGGCAGTGCATTCAGCCATATCTTTAATGAAGTATTGCAGGGAAAAGAACAGCGTCTTTACCCTATTGAAAATTATGTCTGTGAAGACGGGCTCGGCCTGTGCGGATGGATTCATAATCAGAGGGTTCTGCTCGGAAACCGTGAACTTATGATTAGTCACCGCATTGAGGGTGTTCCCTCCAAAACCAAAGAAGCCGAACTTACCGGAGAAGACAGAGAAGCTGTCTATCTCTCTATCTCCGGCAATCTCTCCGCCCTTTTTGTCGTAGAGCTTCAGGCGGATAAAGTAGTCAAATTCTGGGTACAGCAGGCTATGAAACGCAATATGTGCCTGCTTATCCACAGCGTTGACCCCATTATCACTCTCTACAGAATCGCCGCTTTGTTCGAGATTCCGCAGGAAATGATTAAAATCATCCCTTCTAAAATGCAGGAAATCTATCTTGCCGAGACTGCTCCCGTCCGTGAAATGAGTGCTTCTGTTGCCTGTACTAACAGTTTCAGCAATGTGATGCGCCTGATTGCCTGCTCCAAAGTTGTCAGAAATGCCGCCACTGCCGGAATTTTCCTGCAAGCAGTCAGCATCCTGATTGGGCTGGTGCTGGTGCTGATGGAATCCCTTCTGCATGTAGGTGTTACACCCGGCTGGATGATTATTCTTCAGTGTGCCATTTCTTTCATCACAATTCTGTGCGTAAATATCCGCCGTATGTTCTGAAAGGAGGCCTGTCACAATGAACGATACTCCCGACAACAGACAAAATTCAGATTTACCCCGTCCCAGACAGTTTCCTGAGGATGCTTATGATTATTACCGTGAACAGCTTCCTCCGCTGAAACGGACAGAAAAGCCGGAACGTTCTTCTGTTCCGGTACATACACAGGAATTCAAAATTCCCAAACGTGCCAAGACTTCTGATGAATTCCAGACGCAGGAAATCGAAATTCCTTCTGCTCCGGAATATTCAGAATCAGAACAGGATTTTTCTTCTGAAGAAGATTTCGATTATGGCGCATACGAAGAATATGACCGTCCGAAGAACGGGAATTCTTCTCATAAAAAACAGCATAAAAGCACAAATCCGGAGAATTCTAGAAAAAATAAAAAATCAAATGCGCATCATGCAAATGCTCCCCAAAAACAAACTTCTCAGACACATTCTAAAAAATCATCTAAAAAAACCCATTCACACTCTTTCGGAGGCGGTTTCTTGAAAAACATCATCCGTCATATTCTGTTTCTGGCAGTGGTTATTTTTGCGATTTATTCAGCCATAGCCTTTCTGCTTATCCGTCAGCTTGAAAAGCTTCCCGAAGGGACACGCTCGGTTACTTCCGGAACACTCGATGCAGGCTATGTGCGGAGTGTTCTGCTTATCGGCACTGATGCCCGTGATGTCGGCTCGGAACGTGGCCGTTCTGACACGATGATTCTGCTGTCGCTCAATTCCAGAACGCAGACCATCTATCTGACTTCTTTTATGCGTGATGCTTATGTAGATATTCCGAATCATGGCTATAATAAGCTTAATGCGGCCTATTCGCTCGGCGGTGCAGAACTGCTGATGGATACTCTTGAACAGAATTATCAGGTCAGCATTGATGATTACTGCGTTGTCAGCTTTATGGGATTTGCCAGCATTATTGATGCGTTCGGCGGTGTGAAAATCAATCTTTCCGATGCCGAAGCACAGGCACTCAATGTGATTTTACAGAGCGAAGTAAACGGACTTGCCGGAGATGACCCGTTATCTGATTTTATCGAAAAAGGCGGTACTTATATTCTGAACGGCAAACAGGCACTTTCTTATGCAAGAATCCGCTATGTAGGGAACGCTGATTTTGAACGCACTTCCCGTCAGAGAGAAGTCATGACCCAGCTTCTGCAAAATGCCAAATCCAAAGCTGTCACCGCCGTGCCGGAACTGATTTCTTCTGCAATGCCTCATCTGGGAACAAATATGTCGGATACGGAATTATATTTTCTGTCTCTGCGTGTTCCTTTTGCCCTGCGCTATGACATCGCTCAGATACAGATTCCTGCGGACGGCACTTACACACCGGCTGATATTGACGGACAATCCGTACTTCAGGTGGACTTCAATGCCAATATTCAGGTACTGAAAGATTCTGTCTATTCTGCTCCGGCAGTCACTACGGCAGAGTAAGGAGGAACTATGCGGAAATTTTTCTGGATATTTCTTTTTTCAGCGTTGTTCCTGACCGGATGCCACAAATCTGAACCCGTTTCCGGACAAATTTCTGTAGTCAGGGAAACTTCTGCGGAAACAGAAACAGAAACGCTTTCTATCGAAATGCGGGCCTCTTTGTTCAGGATTTCAGAAAATCAGCATATCTATGATGAAGCTTCTGCTTTGACGGAAGAAGTATTTTCTCTGCACAACGACTATCTGGAGTGGATAGCTTCTACCCGTCTGGTAAATGCCTTTCTTGTCATCACGGACAATCTGAACGGCCTGTCGCCGGAACAGTTTGCATCCGAGTATTATCAGGCGGTTGCGAATCCGGACAATCCGGATGGATTTCTTGTTCTTCTCAATAATGATACCAATCAGGATTATATTTTCACAGCGGGCATTTGTCAGGAGTACCTGTCTGAGGAGGAAATTGCTGTCCGGCTTTCCGGTGCTTCCCGTGACCTGATAGAAAAGAACTATCCGGATGCGCTCAATCTGATTCTGCCGTTGGCGGAACAGATTCCGGCTTATACTTCTGACGAAGCAGATGCTCCGTAAACTGCTTT
>JAFRMZ010000136.1 GCA_017430465.1 Oscillospiraceae bacterium | reverse complement strand
GGCATGGGGTTTCAGATTCTCCGTTTCTGTTACATCGTCCTGCTGCCTGTGCTGCATTATCCAGTCCCGCCACAGAACGGACAACACAACGGAAAGAAATATCCACTCCGGCTTCAATCAGCTGTGTAGTAACACAAATAACTGCTTCTTTCTTTCTTAAAAACTCTTTTATTTCTGTGATTTTATCATTTCGGTGTGCCGGACAAAGATTCGTACTTAGATAAATCACCGGAATTTCCGGAAGAATTTCTTTCAATAGCCTGAACAGATTCCCAGCAGCGGATTTTGTGTTCACAATGACAAGCAGATTTCCTTGCTTCAAAAATTTTTCCTTGCAGAAATCAGCAGCTTCTTCATAAGAATATCCGTAAGCTGTCACTTCTGAAATCAATTTTGTACGATGAAAAATTTCAAAATCTTCGGTTACGTTCCCTGTCATACTGGATTCTGAATCTATCAGAAGCGGATATTTTGTCTGTTCCATAACTGGCTGTGTTGCTGAGCAAAGCACAACTGTAGACCCACAGATATGTGTCAGAAAATTCACAGCAAGATTGAAAAGATGTACACATTTCAGGGGAACTGATTGTACTTCGTCAATGATAATTACAGCATCTGCAAGGCGGTGCATTCTTCTGACCGCACTGTTCTTAAAAGAAAAAAGTGTATTCAGAAACTGCACCATTGTAGTGGCAATCACAGGTGCATCCCATTTTTCTGTACGGAGTTCATATTCATGATATTCTTCATCATTCTTTAATTCTGCAAGCAGATTGGAATGATGTTCCGTAAAAAAATTTTCACCGGCAATTGCTTTGATTTCATCACTGTTCTGTTCCAGAATCGACATAAACGGAGCAATATAGAAAATTTTCTTTTTATGATATTTTTTGCAGTATTCTATTGCAAAACGCAGAGAAGAAAGCGTTTTTCCGCCTCCTGTAGGAACAATCAAACGACAGGTTTTCACGGGATGCTGTGCAAAGTCTGCACAGCGTTCTGAGATACTGCACCGCTGAACAGAAATTTTATCTGTTTTCTTTGAAAATTCAAGATATTTTTCCTGCATTTTATCTGACATTTTCTTCCATAACATTTCTGTATCGAAACTTTTTTCAGTCTGAGAATTTGTCATAAAACTGGCTGTATCAGTTCTATCGGCATCAATCAGAACGGACTGAAAGAAACGTTCCAGCATTCCCATATAAAAAGCATAAAATTCTTTATTTTTCTGACAAAGATTTCTGATTTTTGTATCAAGTTCCTGATATTCATTTCCTGCATATTTCAGCAAATCCAACAATTCTGCATCTTCTGCAATCTGATTCATATTTTGGCAGACTTCTTCATAATTCTCATTCTTCATCAGACGTTCATGAAAATAATCCTGAAATTCTGAATTTACCCAGTCGTGAATCCCATGATGTGAAAGAATGGTATGTGCAATCAACCGACTTACAGAGTAATATTTTCTATCATCCATGCAGGATGCAAGATGACAAAGATATTTTGCACCTGAAAAACTGTGGTCAATTTCTCCACGGTGTTTTTTAATTCTGTCATGAAGATAATCCTGAAAAATATTTGTCATTTTTCCGGCATCATGCAGTAAACCCTGCAACGCTCCAATATGCTCTGCGGTAAGGCAGGAGGCATATTTTTCACATAATACTGACACATTCCTACAATGTTCACGAATAGTCTGTTCCGTATTATTTTCTTTTCTGATATGTGCTGTCATCAAATTACTTCGGTCAGACATTTTTATTCCTCACTTTTCTGTTTGTATTCAACCAGTATAGAATAATAATAGAACAATATAATTTTTACCAGACATTTTTTCTGATTGAATGTGATGCTGTATCAGACAGATAGTATTCCATTTGATTTTAATATCTGCATAAAAAATATTTTCATATACAGGATTGGAGCAGATGATGATTTTGTCAATATGATTTTGTATGCCGGATAAAGCAATCTCCTGAACAGCAGTTTGCTGTTCAGGAAAAAATTATTTTTTGGGAATCCGGAATTATCCCATAAATCCTAAAATAAACGGCAGAATCTGTTTGTAGCTGACAGCAAGGTTTATGTTCTCACCTTTGTTGATATGTGCTGTATTAATCCCAATTACTTCACCGCAGGTATTTAATAATGCTCCGCCGCAGCTTCCGTCAGATACAGCGGCAGTAAACTGAATATATTCCTGATTTTCTAATTTCCGGAATCCGGCGATAATACCGTCCGATACAGAATTGAACAACCCCATCGGACTGCCGATTGCAATCACTTTCTGTCCCCTAACCAGTTCTGTACGCCCGTCATAAATCCGAAGCGGTTCCAGATTTTTTTCTATTTTAATCACTGCCAAGTTAAACAGCGTATGATATTTAACAATCTGACAGGACGGATAAACTTGTTCATCATTTTCAAGCCGGACAGCATAAACCTGACCATCACTGACTACATGCAGATTTGTCAGAATATAACCATCTCTGCTGATAGCGATGCCCGAACCTGCACCGGTAAAATTTCCGTCTTTATCATAAACAGCAATCATCACAACAGATTTTGCCATTCTTGCAAGTGCTTCATAGCTTAATTCTGTATTCTGTTTTTTTCTGGCGGGATGTACAGTATTGATTTTCTGCTGAGGTCTGTTTGGTATTTCAGCTTCCGGCTGATGATATTCCGGAATATGGAGCACTCCGGTTTGCCCGATTGTAAAAGACAGTGACTGTTTTAATAATATTTCTGCAAGATTCAGGTCGCCTTCTGGAAGCAGCAGCATGACATCGAATCCTTTGCGATAGGCAAGATAACAGAACAAATATTCTTTATAGCCGATTTTTCCGGAACAGACTAATTTTTTTCTGCCTGTCCGTGAAAACATATTTTTCAGGTACAGGTCATACCAAAACAGGACAGAAATCAGCAGATTTTTTTCAATTGTAGGCGTAATCTGACGGACACTCTGATGATATAATTTCAGCATTTCAGCGATTTCCGGAATTTGCTTCTGATACTCCTGTAACTTTTCCTGATACTGCTGAATCTGATTTTTATCAGATAAAATCTGAAACTGATGAATTCTGAGATAAACTTGGTTGCTGACAGAATCTAATTTTTGAATTTCCTGCAAATATGTTTTTGAAATTCCGATGATTCTTTCAAAACATGGTTCACCCTGCCGATTGGAAAATATTTCAAAATGATGCATAAACTCCCTCCTTGGTTTTTATTAACAGGCTCTTTGGCAATCATAAACAAAAAATCAATCTGTATCTTCTGTTTCAGTTTGTTTCCAGAAGCAGATATTTCAGCCGGATAAAATCGAAAATATTAATTTTTCCGTCTTTTGTGAGGTCGGATGCTTTCCAGTCCGCAAGATGTGTATCCGGAATGCCTTGAAGCCATTTATGCAAAAGTACAATATCGGAAACATCAAGAGTCCCATCACCATTGGCATCGCCGGACAGAGAATTTTCCTCTATCACTGCAAACTGCCGATGATATTTTTCTGCATAAGCCTGCGCTGTCGAGCCGGCATAGCCATGAATGACAACATCACCAGTATTATATCTTTCTTCTTCGGGATAGTCTGTTATAAAATGTGCTTTTTCCGGAACAGCATATTTATAATTTGCAGGAATGGTCTTTTCACTGTCGAAAATATCACAGTCCGGATGATAAATATAAATATCAGTTGTTGCTTTAGTCGAAATCAGTGTTTTTTCATTTATAACAGCATTTCTGTAATGAATTACTGAAGGCACTCCATTGATACCGCCAACAAAGCATAAATTTCCGATATATTTTATTGATTCCGGAATATCCAGCAGTTCAGCCTGATTTCTCAAAAAGAAAGCTAATTCTGAGATACCGGCTGTTCCTTCTCTTATGACAGCCCGTTTTATATCTTCATCGCTGCCGACAACCCAGTTCTGTACATAATGCACGCCGTCAAGATTTTCAATACATCCGGAATTCTGAAATGCATTTCTTCCGATATAAGTCACCGTATCAGGTATCAGAAAATCAGTCAGAGCACTGCATTCAGCAAAAGCACCGTAACCGATTGTCTGAATTTGTCCCCTGAATGTCACATCCGTAAGCGACTGGCAGTAATAGAACATATCACCTGAAACAGAAGTGATACTCTCCGGAAGTTCCGCACTGACCAAATTCAGGCAAGCGGTAAAGGCATTATTATTGATATGCATCACATGAGACGGAATAACTGCTTTCTCAAGTGACATACAGGCAAAAAAAGCATAATCGCCGACAGTTTCAGTCTGTTCAGCAATGTGCAGTTCTTTCCTGTCCAGAGCAGGCGGACATCCGATAAGCATTTTCATATCTTTGGTATACAGCATATCATCAGATACTGTATAATAAGGATTGGTATCCGAAACAATAACTTTTGAAACAGAGGGCATGGGGTCTTCTGTGCTTCCCGCTTTGACAAAAGTCGTGCTGGTCAGCTCATGCCATTTGAAATAATGAAAATTATCCGGAATTTGAATTGTTGTCAGTTTATGGCAATATCCGAACGGCGAACCTGTACAGCCCAGTACAGGAAGTCCCTGTATTTCATCAGGAATTGTGATTTCTGTAATCTCTGTATTTTTATATTCTGTAAGAAAAGCATAATTCTCATACAGATGGAACACAAAATCATTTTCAGTTACTTCAGAATATTTTGCATCAGAATCAGGAAATTTTTCTTCATTCAGAAGTTTCATCTGCTGGTTGTATTCTTCTATTGTTGCTGTTTCCAGCGCACTCACAGAAAGCAAAATATCCGGAGCAGAGCAACCCAATAGTACAGTAACAATCAGGAATATAATTGTTTTCTTCATAGCTGTAGTTCACCTTTCTGCGAGAAAATCATGAAGAAATGTTCTCGCTGTAAATAAAATCCATAGATTTATTTTATATGATTTTACAGAATTTGTCAAGAAAAAATTCTACTATCATATAAAATAAAACAGTTCACTGCTGAAACAGTGAACTGTTTACAAATGACCCCTACGGGAATCGAACCCATGTTGCCAGAATGAAAATCTGGAGTCTTAACCGCTTGACCAAGGGGCCATATATTCATATTATCAGGAAAAGAATATTTAAATCACTTTCCTGTTGTAATCAAGATGACCCCTACGGGAATCGAACCCATGTTGCCAGAATGAAAATCTGGAGTCTTAACCGCTTGACCAAGGGGCCATATATGGTAGCGGCAGCAGGATTTGAACCAGCGACCCCCTGGGTATGAACCAAGTGCTCTAGCCATCTGAGCTATACCGCCATATTTTCTTTGGTTTACATTCTCGTTAACCAGCTTTTATATTATAGCATAGTTCAAATAATTTGTCAAGGGTTTTTTCAAAAAAAATAATATTTTTTTTGAAAATATATTTATTATTATTTTTTATAAAAATCCTGCTTGACTTTTGATTTCTGATTCTGTATAATATAATAAGTATAGAATCAGATGGAAAAGAGGTATTTCAAATATGAATCGAAAAATTCTGATGATTCCGGCAAGCATCCTGCTGATATTTACGGCCGTATTTTGTTTTGGAATGTTATATCTTTCGTGGAGCTTTTCGTTTCCAGCAAAGACAGTTCCAACGTGGATAAACACAAATGCACCCTCCCTGACCCGTGCAGAATACGTTCAGCCAACAGAAACACCGGCTGAAGAAATTGTTGAAGAAACAGAAGAAACCGTTCCCGAAGGCCCTTATTATATGCAGTTGGATATGAATAAAGTGGCTTCTCATTATAATACAAATCATGATGTGGTCGGCTGGATTCGGATTGCTGATACAGCAATTAATTATCCGATTATGCAGAATGCAGATAATAATTTCTATGTTGACCATGCTTGGAACGGTTCTTGGAGCAGTGCCGGTGCGATTTTCGCAGACTGGCGATGCAGACTGGAATCTTCTGACAATACGCTGGTATATGGACAT
>JAFRMZ010000135.1 GCA_017430465.1 Oscillospiraceae bacterium | reverse complement strand
GCCTTCATAAACCCAGCCAGCTGATAAAATCAGAAAGTACTTCCCTGCTGTTTCCGGAATTTCGTTCCGGATTTCTTCCAGATAAGTTATCCAGTTACATGACCGGAGAAATCCTGCGATGCATTCACACTCCAGATTCTCCCGGAGATGCATGTGATAATGCTCCAGCGGAATCACAGACGGTGTAAAATTCCGATAGTCGCAGAATGTATAATAAAATTTTCTGATAATTTCATCATATTTGATTTTAGAATACTCGCTGAATTTTGTTCTGTCGATGTTTTCTTCTTTGATAATTTCTTCTATTTCGTCACGAATCCAGTATCGTGAAGGCTTCTGCCATGTTTTTTCCTGCCATTCAGTTGATTTCCAGTCATCCATATTATTTTGCGCTCCGTTTCAGCAGAATCAGGTCGTAGATATTCCAGATACCATCCTGATTTATATCGGCATCGCCTTGAATGTAAACATCACGCTTATGCAGATAATCCTGTAACAGCTTTATATCCTTGCTGTCAACAGCGCTGTCAGCATTCAAATCGCCTTTGAGAACGAATTCTGCCGGATAGATATTCTCGATAGTATATAATAAAATTTCCTGAGCTGTGCCGTTTTCGGCTGTAATTCTCACGGAGTAATCCCCTGCTGATGTCTGACTGACATCGTTCAAAATCAGTGTCCTGCTGTCTGCGCCGGAAATTTCCTTACCGTCTTTCAGCCACTGATAAGAAACATTATCCAGAGAAGTCACCGCCTGCATGGTATAACTCTGATGCTCTTTCAAAGATACTTTCTGATATGCTGAATATATCGGAAATACAGTATTTACAGTTATATCTTCTGCGACAAGGTCGCCGACAGCTTTCCAGCCGTCTCCCTCATCCTGAACAAAAATTCTGACTTTATCGAATACCGTTCCAGACTGTATATTCATAGAGCTCATATCAATCTTGAATTCTGCGAAATCTTCGCTCTTGCGGAAATCAAAACCGGTATGTTCTTCCCCTTTGGAATAATAGCACCATCCTGCGGACTGATAATAAATCCAGTAGGATTCGCCGTCATGTTCAAGCCTCAGATTCCAGACAGGCTGGCTGACGTTGTGATGCACTTCTGTACCGATATAAAGATATTTATCATCTGCTGACATATACAGTTTGTTTTCTCCGGATTCAGCAATCAGATTTTGTTCTGTCCATTCCGATTCGCTGGAACGGATACCATCAAAGATAACGACATTTCCGGAATCATACATATCGGTTTGATAATTTGCTTTTTTAGAAATATCTGTTGTTTCGGTAATCTGAACAGAACCCATCTTATTTGCGCCTAAAGAAGCGTTCCAGACATCCGGATTTGCAAACTGTACAGTTCTTAGATTTCCATCCGGAATGCCCTGATTCCCGACTGAGAGTCTTAAATAGACATTCCATTCTCCTGCTTCCAGATTTGCAGGTACTTCAATTTCAAGATTTTCCTGAGATGTTGTGCGGGAATACCATTCACGAGAATCAACAGCAACATTCTGAACGATATAGATACCATCTTTTTCGAGAATGATTTCGGCATTCTGCGGACGGACAGAATTTGCAAAACCAGTATTTTCAACAGAGAAATCAAGTTGGAATGTACTTCCCTGTTCGGCCTTCCGATTCAGCTCACAGTCACGAACAACAAAACGATACCCCAGATGGTCACGGATGAATTTAAATACTGTTTGCCCGTAATACGCAGAATTATCCACACCAGAAACATCATACTGTTCACTGAATGTATAATCCCGATACATGGTATAAATATTAGAATTGATATAGCTCAGATGTGTCTTGTACATTTCCGGAATAGCGTTCTGCGGTTCCCATGTATCATATTTTTTCGCCCAGTCCAGCGCACCGGAGAATTCACCGCCGTAATAGGTTCTGACGGCCTGATTTCCGAGCCATGTTGTCTCGATTTCTCTGTTTGAATACGTTCCCAAGTCAGAATCAGAACCCATATAGCCATCATTATAGAGACCGATTCTGGATGCCTGACTGTCTGGTTCAGAAATCCATTCTGCAAGGTCTTTCGTTTCAATACCTGCCCATTTTGCGAAGATGTTCGGTGTTCTGACTGTGACAGGAATATCATCCGGAGTCATATCTAAAACAGCATCCAGAAGCTGTGCTTTATATTCCAGAGATGTATATTTTCCGCTGTGCTGTTCTCCCCACGCACCGACAAAGCCGGATTCAATATACATCAGAATATCTTTGTAATCTTCTAAGAAACCATCCTGTTTGATTTGTTCAATATGATGAAGCACCTGTGCAAAGCTTGCCGGTTCGGGATTGGTTTTGCCATCGGCATCATAGCGAAAGCGGACAGCTACTGTCGAACCGTTTTTACGGCAGTTTTCGAGCGTTCCACGCATAGCAGTAAAAAACTGTTCATCAAGGTCATAATCTGTCCCTTCCGTATAGACAGAATTTCCCTCGCTGTCAACAGACGTTGTTCCGTTTGCACCAGAAGAAAATGCACCAATATCCACAAACATCAGAACAAGATTTCCGGAAGGATTCTGTACAGCGGTTTCTCCGGGCTTGCATCTGTACCATAAAGTTGTAGTATAGCCAGCTCCCGGATTATTGATTGTCTCTGTTGATTCCTGATAGTTCATGCCGGAATCTGTCATTGCCTGAACTTCCCCTTCTGCAATGGCAGTCAATGGAACTGCTGACAGCATCAGCGAAAAAACAACTGCAACAGATGTCAGATTTTTCAAAAACATATAGCATTCTCTCCTTTTATAAAATATCTAGTATTCTTATTTTAGCACATTTTCACAAAATTTGCAATAGTATTTCAAGTATTTTCAGATTAGCCCTTGCAATTTCCGGCGATTTCTGATATAATAAAAACAGTTCGCATATTCGTGAATCTGTCACGTATTTGTCGAAAACCTGCACATTCTGTCTATACTATTTGTTCATAATGCGAATAGCAGAAAACCTGCTGTTTATGGTATAATGAATGTGATTTAAATCTTAACAGAAAGAAGCTGAAAGAAAGAATGTCAAACCAAACATCGAAAAACAGCAGTCAGAAAAAAGGCAGCAGCAAGAAATTCCCGATGGATTCGGAAGTGACCAGAGTTGTTTTGATTTTTCTGCTCCTGCTGGTGATTGTTGCACTTCTGGTAGCGGCTTTTATGAGTCTGGGACATGGTGCGGAAAATACCAATCCAAATAATGTGTATCAGATAACACTTCCTCCGGAAGAAAATGTCATCGCAGAACAGACAGCTACTACAGCAGACCCCAATCACGGCAATACGGAAACTGCACCCATTCCGTCAGAAGTGCTTGACCCTTCTTTGGTTACTACAGAAAGTGTAACATACATTGAAACTGCTCCGCTTGCTG
>JAFRMZ010000134.1 GCA_017430465.1 Oscillospiraceae bacterium | reverse complement strand
TTGTACGTTATTTAATTTGTAAAATGATTATTTCAGAAAGGAAGATTTTTGTATGATGACCAGAAGCATGACCAACCGTATGAAAGCCGCCGCCGTTGCTGCCGTGATGTGCATTTCCGCAAATGCATTTTCTCTGCCGGCTTTTGTAGAAACAGCTTCTATGAGCGTTTCCGCTGCCGCACTGGATACTCTTGCAGTAGACGGCGTTTATAAAGGCTATACCGCCGATATTGCTGCAAGCGGAATCAAGACCATTACCATTTCGCTGACTGCGGATTATACCGGCAATTTCTCCTATGGATTTGGTATCGGCATTGCAGATTCTCCCTACTGGATGGAATGGGACGGCGAAAGCTGGGTAGATACCAAAGGCGGAACTGTTTCTGTCCCCGGCATTTCTGTTCCCGTGACCGCCGGAAAAGAAGTGACTGTCACTATCGACACTTCTGAACTTGACCTGAAATATGCCGATGCATACAACAGCAAATATGACGGAACATTTGAGTTCAGAAACTACTACAGCGGTAAGGACGGTACAATCACCATCAATAAAATCACCGCAAACGAAACTCCTGTCACAACCGAAGCAACTGAAACGGAATCCGAAACAGAAATACCTGACGAAACTGCTGAAGTTTCTGAAACAGAAGCGACTGAAACTGCTACCGAAAAAGAAGTTTCTTCTTCTGTTGCCGATGTCAAGGAAAAAGGTACTTACAGAGCATATACCGCTGACTTGGCCGAAAAGGGTATCAAGAATATCACCATCACGCTCGATACAGGAAGCTATACCGGTTCTGTTTCTTACGGATTCGGCATCGGCATTGCTGATTCTCCCTACTGGATGGAATGGGACGGCTCTGGCTGGGTGGACACCTCTGATGGTGAAACAGAAGTTCCCGGCACAAGCGTGACTGCTGTTGACGGCGAAATTATCATTGTGATTGATACTTCCAAACTCGACCTCAAATATAAAGATGCTTACAACAGCAAGTATGACGGCGAATTCGAGTTCAGAAACTATTACAGTGACGGCAATACCATCACTATCAAGTCGATTGAAGTCAATACTACTAAAGAAGCAACGCCGGCAACCACTCCGGATACTACCGAACCGACTGAAGATGAACATTCTATGTCCATCAAGGACGGACAGCACTCTGTCAACAGAACAAGCGGTACTTGGTCTTTCACTGACAACAAAGACGGTACAGGCACAATGTCCGCAACGCAGGCACGTCAAATTGAATTTGAAACGCCTTTCACCCTTACACAGGGCTATGATGAAGAATATTATGCCAAACTCGAAGTCAATCCCGTGGAAGGTACTGACCCGCTTAACAGTCATAAGTTCAATTATTCTGATTTCGGTCTGTCCAGTGTCGGCTCTAAAGGCAATATCCTGATTGAATCGCTTCAGGCGACTATCAAGAGCACCCAGAGCGTAAAAGAATTCATGTACGGCGGTGGTCTGAATGTAGAAAACGGTTCGCCTGCTGATACCGAATCCGCAAAGGCCGCAAAGGGCGTTGCTGTTACGGATGATGCCGGCTACTGGTATAACGACATGGGTCAGGATAAAATCACGGAATTTGAAGAAGCTGGTGTGGAATTCGGCATCACTCCGGGTTATGGCTATTATCTGACTTCCGAAGACAATCAGCTTGGCGAATATTTCAATGTTATCTGGGATGTTCCGGAAGCCGTACAGCCTTATGAAACAACAGGTGCAATTTCTTTCCAGTACTGGTACGGTGTCGAAGATGCCGAAGAATATACCGAAATTCCGTCCGTTGACCTCGTAGGCGGTACAGTAACCTATACAGAGACACAAACATTCAAGTATACCACAAGCAAAAAAACCACCATTGACAGAACTGTCAAGGCGGGTGACATGTCCGGTGAAATCAGCTTTACAGAAGATTTAGGCCTGAATGACAGAGATGATGTTCATGCTATTGTCTTCACTGTATCGGCTGATACTGACCTTGATAAGCTTGTTTACGGCATAGGCGCATCTGTGGGCGATGACTGGATGCAGTGGGCTCCTGAAACTGCAAGCTGGAATTATGTTGTCACCAATACCGAAGCCGGTGATATTGAAATTGCATGGATGCCTCCGGCAAGCATTGACCTGAATGAAGAATACGGCAATGTACAGTTCGGTTTCTGGTATGGCGGAAAAGGTGAAACAGAACTTAGTGAAATCACGCTTAAATCTGTAGAAGTTTTCTATAAAGAAAAAGCTGCTGCCGAAATCTGGGGCGATGCCGATGAAAACGGTTCTGTTGACATTCTGGATGTTATTTTAATTAACAAAACCATTCTCGGCAAGGATGTTCTCACTGAACAGGGACTTGCAAACGCTGACCTGAACATGAATGAAATTCCGGATAACATTGATTCCCTGAACACAATGAAACTGATTGTCGGACTGCTTAAACAGGGAGACTGCCCGATTAATGCCAGATAAGCTCCTTATAATAATCTCATTCTATAAAAATAAAACCTCTGCGGAATACATCCGCAGAGGTTTTATTCTGTATCCGGCAGAACTGCGCCTTGTTTAAGATAACGTGAGTTTTTATGCCGTTTCTTTTCCTCGTACATGATACGGTCAGCAATTGTGACAAGCTGAAACAGATTAGTATCCTGTTCCGGTATGGAAATATGATAACCCAAACTTGCTGAAAGAACATAAGAAAATTTCTTTCTCTGATTTGTCTGTTCCAGAAGATTCCGGATTTTTTCGGAAAGTGCCTCGGCCTTCTGAATTGTATAATCTGCCGCAAAGATGATAAATTCATCACCGCCGAACCGACAACAGATTTCCTGTTCTGTACATGCCTGACGGAGTACTTCGGCCATGCACCAGATAGCATTATCACCGGCTTTATGTCCGAACGTATCATTGATATATTTCAGTCCGTCCATATCCAGAAACATCAGCATAACAGGGCGGTGCTGTTTTACGCATTCCTGAAAGAGAGGCTGGGTGCGGATGCGGAAACCGTTCCGGTTATTGATATTCGCCAGTGTATCGACAGTATATAATTTATTTAATTTCTGGGTGACTCTGTTCAGACAGAGAATTTTTCTGACACTTTCCAGCGAATTGCTCAGATTTGTGATAAAATTATGGAACAGTCTGCTTTTTATCGGAAACTCGCTGTCTTTCACAGCACAGTATCCCAGTGTGCGTTCACCGATGTGCAGAGGCATGAAATAATATTCTCCCCGTTCGTTTTCGTCTGAAAACAATTCCGGAAGCATTTCCGATGCGGAAAAGCTTCCGCATTCAAAGAATGCACCGTTCCGGTATGCCAGAGGTACAAGAATTCTGTCTCCATATCCTTCAATCAGATAGTGTTCCGGTGACAGGATGTGCATCAGATAATTTTCTTCGCTTTCATTCGCCATAATGCCCTGCGTCCAGCTATCGCAGAGGCAGAGCCAGAATTCTTTACAGTGAATTTCTTTAATAAAGGGTTTCAGATTTTCAGCATATTTTTCCAGACTGTCGCACTCTGTCAGGGCGGAGGCCATCCGGCTGATAAATGAAACATCTTCTGCAAAAGATTCCAGCACTGTAAAATTCCGTTTTTTGAATTCATCTGTATTCATGAGAGGGGTTTCAGTGCATCCACAGCTTTGGGAAAACCGGCATTGTGTTTCCATCATTTCGCTTCGTTTCTGCGGAATTCCTTCCATACAGTTCAGAATTTTCCGGCAGGCGAGCTGTCCGACATGTTCCAGAGGCCTTTCTACAGAAGTCAGGGACGGTGCATAATTTCGGGCATTATAAGTAAAATCAAATCCGGAAACAGCGATTTCTTCCGGCACACGGATACCCCGTACAGAAAGCGCATTCATAACCCCGATAGCCATATTGTCATTTGCGCAGACAATCGCCTGCGGAAGTTCATCCTGCAAGAATTTCTGCACGGCATCCGCACCGTCACGGAAAACAAAATTTCCGTGCCAGATGCGTTTTTCTTCTACAGAAATTCCATATTTTTCAAGCGTTTCCCGATAGGCTTTCAGTCTCTGGGAACTGTCGATATTATCCGCAGGGCCTGAAACAAAATTAATTTTTGTAAACCCGTGATGCAGAATAAAATGCTCCATAATATCGCACATGGCCTTTTCATTGTCAATGCAGATAGCATATAATTCCGGAACATCCCTGTCAATGCAGACTGCCGGAACATCAAGTGCACGGACACGGTTCAAAACAGCTTCACGGTATCTGAGATTCTGGATGGTATTAATCAGCAGAATGATACCGTCAAACTGCTGAAAGTCTGCCAGTGAAAAAATGTTATATTCTCCGGCATCATGGCCGGCATCTTCTCCGGTATTGCCGTAAGCCACAAAATGCGAAAGGGTAATGCCGTTTGCAGATGAAAACTGCCGGATTCCGCACAGAATACCGTTCTGATATTCTTCATTGATTGTAGAAACGACAACTGCAATATGAACATGCTGTTTCATCATATTCAGACTGCATGACCGCAGTTTTCGCAGAATGCCTGATTGGGTATCTGAATTTCTTTTCCGCAGTAAGGGCAGAATTTTGCTGTTTCGCCGGATATTTCTTCTGATGATGCAGAATTTTCGGCAGTTGTTTCGATAATTTCCGCATCCACTGCCTCCGCCTTTTCTTCTTCTGACAAAGTGGTTTCTGTCTGGAACTGAATATCTTCAGCGGTCTGGGCAGGTGCGGAAGAAATTTCAGAAGCATCCTGATACTGAGGAACTAACTTCTGACCGCAGACGGAACAGAAAGCTGTTCCGCTGGGATAAGTATTTCCGCATCCCATGCAGACCATAGCAGAAGGTTTTGTCTGCTGTGTTCTGGCAGATGCAGGAATATCTTCGGGCACGGGAACGAGTTCCGGTTCTCTGGCACGGATAACCCTGATAGATTCCTGCAATTCTGTAATTCTCTGTTCAGACTTGGCAATGGCATCCACCATATCCCGAAACATTTCGTCCGGTTCGTCTTTATGGTTATCATAGTACATTCTGCCGATGGCTGTCAGATTTTCCTGAATATTTTTATTTTCGGCAGTAATTTCGCTCATCAGCTTGCTGGCATCCGAGGAATTTTTCACTTTCTGGGAAAGCTTTCTGCTTTCGTTTGTAAGATTTGCACCTAACTTATCAAAAAAACCCATAATAAAAACCTCCTGAGAATGAAATTATTTATATTCAGTATAGCATATTTTGAATAAAAATGCAAGCCTTCGGGGAAAAATCAGCGTTCTGCCAAAGGTGTATAAGGACGGGGCTCAACAACGGCCTTGTATGCCGGACGGATGATTTTATTGGAGTTAATCAGTTCTTCGATTCTGTGTGCTGACCAGCCCGAAATTCTGGCAATGGCAAAAATCGGGGTAAACAATTCTTCCGGCAGTCCAAGCATTCTGTAAACAAATCCGCTATAGAAATCTACATTAGCGCAGACACCCTTATAAATTTTTCTTTCTGAAGCGATGACTTCCGAAGCCAGTCGCTCGACTCTTGCATATAGTTCATATTCTTTTTCACGGTTCTTTTCGACAGATAATTTCTGTACAAAGCTTTTGAATACTCTTGCACGGGGGTCGGACATTGAATACACTGCATGACCCATACCATAAATCAGGCCGGAACGGTCAAAACCTTCCTTATGCAGAAGTGACCGCAGATAGACTTCCAGAGCTTCTTCATCTTCCCAGTCAGCAACATGCTGCATCAGGTCATCGAACATCTGGCATACTTTGATATTTGCACCGCCATGTTTTGGTCCTTTCAGCGAGCCGAGAGCCGCTGCAATAGCTGAATAGGTATCTGTTCCGGAGGAAGATACCACATGCACTGTAAATGTCGAATTATTACCGCCTCCGTGTTCGGCATGGAGTACTAATGCCATATCGAGCAGTTTGGCTTCCAGAGGAGTAAATTTTCCGTCTTCACGGAGCATGTATAAAATATTCTCTGCAAGAGAAAGATTCTTATCGGGCTGACGGATAATCAGGCTCTGACCTGCCTTAAAATGATATGCCTGATACCCATAAACCGAAATCAGCGGAAACAGGCTAATCAACGACAAACACTGTCTCAGTACGTTCGGAATCGAAATATCATTGGCCATGCTGTCATAAGAATACAGTGCCAGAACGCATTTTGCAAGAGTATTCATCATATTGTCGCTGGGAGCTTTCATAATCACATCTCTGGTAAAAATCGCCGGCAGATTTCTCATTTCTGCGAGCAGTTCTGTAAAATCGGCGAGCTGTTTCTTATCCGGAAGCTTTCCGAACAGCAGCAGATATGTAGTTTCTTCAAAGCCGAGGCGGTCATCTGCGATAAAGCCGGCAACCAAATCTTCCACATCAATTCCTCTGTAGTATAGTTTTCCGTCACAGGGTACACTGACACCGTCAACCATTCTGGAGGCCACAACATTGCCGATATTAGTCAGTCCAGCGAGTACGCCTTTTCCGTTGAGGTCTCTCAGGCCTCTTTTGACATCATATTTTGTATATAATTCCGGATTGATTGGAAATTCCTGTTTACAAGCTTGAGCGAGCTCATCAATCAAAGGACAAGCAGCCTGTGCATAATCATAACGTGCCATAATACTCAGTTCCTTTCTTTCATGTGTAATTTATTTTATTTTTTGAATATATAATTTTAATTATATCATATTCTATGAAGAAAGTCAACAAAAACGCAAAAAAAGTTTTTTGAAATTTATGCATTTTACCCCTTTACAAATCGGAAATTTTGTGCTATAATAATATCTGTTGAGTCAATAGCAATCGAGGTGTGGCTCAGTTTGGTAGAGCACTACGTTCGGGACGTAGGGGCCGCAGGTTCGAATCCTGTCACCTCGACCATATCACAAAACTGTATGCGGTTAAATTCCGCATACATTTTTTTATTCCGTCAAAATCGGCAGGAACATTCAGAAAAATGTTCCTGCCAGTTCGTTATGTCATATCTTCCAATCTGCCGTTGGTAAAAATTGCTGAAAGCAGACTGACATTTTCAAATGCCTTTAAATTATCCGTTCGGTTACTGAAATATAGCTTCTGAATTTTTTCAGGTGTCAGATAGGTATCAATCTGGAATCCAAGCTGATACAGTGCTCTGGAAACTTCATTGTAATGGAATCCGCCCTGCATTTTTTCGCCGAGAGCTTCAGTTATGGTTTCCAGTTCTCCTGCCCTGCCTGTAAACTGATTCTTTATCGGATAATCAAACACCAGAACGCTTCCCAATGCGGAAAGTTCTGCAATCTGGCTGAGTGTATGTGTAAATACCGGCAGTGTCAGATAATATGATACCCCCAGAATACTGAAAAATGTTTTCTTATTCGGGTCGAATCCGGAGGCAAGCAGTTTATCTGTCATGCGTTCGGCTTCAAAGTCCACCGGAACAAAATGCACATTTTCCGGAATATTCCATTCCAGTTCTTCGATGCGCTCCAGCTTGTAACGCTGAGTATCAGGATGGTCAATCTCGAAAATTTCAATCTTTGGATTAGTATTCCGGAAAGAGAATGTATCCGCCCCTGCTCCGCAGATAACATACTGAACTTTCTGATTCTGTGCAAATTTTTGCAGTCTGTGTTCTGTAAACGGCAGTCTTGAAAGCGGAATGGGTGAAAAATACTGATTTACAAAATCAGAAATTTCCTTTCCTCCGGTGAATTCCTCACGGATAAAAGCTTCCAGTGTCTGATAAGTTTCCTGCCCCATCAAATCATAGGCAAGATAATCATCAAAAATTTTATTTCTGGCGTGATTGGAATGAAATGCCCTTGCAAAGGCGCATAATTTAGCGGTTGTACTTTCCTGATGCTGTACCATACTCAACAAACTCCCATCTTAAAACAAATAAATTAGGCATAACGAAAGCGGAGTATGCAGAAACCTGCCTACTCCGCACCGAATCATAAAAAAATGCCCTGCTGTCAGGGCATACCGAACTGATTACCGAATAGCTGTTTTTCTGCCGTAAATATCCAATTGTTCCGATAACAACAGCAGGGACAGAGTACAAAACGCATCATAAAAAACAGCTCCTTTCTGGAATTTCAATTTCTGCATTTATTATAGCATATTTTTCTGATAATGTCCAATATATAAAATCTATAGCAAGCATAGTATTCCTATCGGATAAGTACATTATTATTTGTTTGTCACCGAAACAAGCTTTCTGTCATGTAATGCTTATAAGCAGATTTCTGCATCTGGGAATTCAGCATAATATCCGGAGAATTCCGCACAGAATGCCGGAAATTTATCTGATTCTGACAGATTTCAGAACAACTCTTGACAATTCGCATTAAAATATAGTATGATATATCTGTAATGAGTTAGCAATTGCTAACTTAAAACAAATATCTGCAAAGAGGTGTTTTTTATGATAGAAATCAGTAAAGGGATTCTGATTCCCTTTTTAGGTACTTCGCTCGGTTCAGCATGTGTTTTCCTCATGAAGAATCAGTTCAGTCTGAAACTGAAACGCTTTCTGATGGGTTTTGCTGCCGGCATCATGACAGCAGCGAGCATCTGGAGTCTGCTGATTCCCGCCCTTGAACAGTCTTCCGAATCACTTGGAAAACTTGCCTTTCTTCCGACGGCGGGGGGCTTTCTTGCCGGAATCGGTTTTCTGCTTCTGCTGGATAGGTTTCTGCCTGTTGAGAAATCCGGTTCTAATCAGATGATGATGCTTGCGGTCACGCTCCACAACATTCCGGAGGGTATGGCGGTCGGGGCGGTGTATGCCGGTCTGCTCTACGGCGGTTCGGAAATTACACCGGCGGCGGCTCTGGTGCTTGCGCTCGGAATTGCGATTCAAAACTTTCCGGAGGGGGCTATCATCTCCATGCCCCTGAAAGCAGACGGCATGAATCGGAATCAGTCTTTCTGGATGGGGGTGCTTTCCGGTGCGGTAGAACCTCTGGCAGCGGTTCTGACAATTTTCGCAGCATGGCTGATTGTGCCGGTTCTGCCCTGTATGTTGAGCTTCGCCGCTGGTGCGATGATTTACGTTGTCGTGAAGGAATTAATTCCGGAAATGTCCGTTGAAAGCCGTTCCAATCTCGGCGTTATTGCCTTTGCGTTCGGGTTCGCTGTCATGATGATTCTTGATGTAGCACTTGGCTGAAAAAATACAGTCTCCGAAAACGGGGACTGTATTTTTATATTTGATAAATCAGAATTTATAGTTAGATAGGATATATTTTATGACAATTTTCAAATGGTGCACATTCTTCATCTGAAATATAAATCTCAGCCACTTTTGATAAATCATTTTCTAAAAATCTTTCTGTATTTATCAGCTGAATGATTTTTTCAACATTGTTCACAGAACTATCGGTTTCAAGCCATAATCCTAACTTTGTGCCGGAAATGTAATCGTAACCGTTATCTTTTACATGGTTGTTTGTATATTCTTCAATACGTTCCGGCAAAGTATAGCGAATATCTAAATCAGGGTTTGACATTTTCTCTGCATTAAGCACAATAATTATTGTTTGCATAAAAACAGTCCTCCGTTAAATTCCGATTTTTTTTAATGTCCTTTCGGAATTCTGTCTTTCTGGTCTTTTTCGGTGCTGAGGTCTGCGTGAAGCAGGTCGATAAATGTAATCATCAGCGGAATCAGCGCAAACCAGACACCTTTCCCAGAAAAATGATGACAAGTAATTGTCGATGTAACCCCTCCGGCTACGAATAATGCCAGCATTCCCGCATGAAAGCCCATTCTCCGGATATGCGCCCAGTCATGATGACGAATTCCCTTTGTGAAAAATACACCTGTCTGTCTGACGTGATTCGTGCAGAAGGTCGTCGCCATCGGGATGCCGTCCGCCTGCCGGAAAGTATTATACTGCATCGAGCAGATAAAATTCACGGCTATCTGCGAAATCTGATACGGCGCACTGTCCGGAATAAAGCCCAGTATCAGGACAACAAGCATTTCAATCAGAATCAGGAGAGTATCCCACCGGATGCGGTGATGTTTCCGGATTGTTCCGGCAACGGCTTCGGAGACGACTGCGCCGAGAAAATACGCTGTAATCGGAATGCATAAATATCTCGCCTGCGCCCAGTTTCCTGAACCGAGTGCCATCGCCAGAAGCACGAAATTCGCCGTCTGTGCGTTGCAGAAAATGCCTCCTCTGACAGAATAGGTATATCCTCCGAAAAATCCGCCGACATACATCAGAAAAGCAAGTGTCCACCAGCGTTCGCACTCAAGATACTGTTTTTCAGAATTTTGTTCCATAGTAACGCCTTACTGAATATGATACATGATTCTGATATATTTCAGAATTCTGTTCCAGCTATGCTGACTTTCAGGACAGCTATTGCGGAATGTCGTATAGATATGGAACATATCGGGCTGAATTTCGCAAAGTACGGGAATATTTTCTTTCCGGAGCTTTTCAGTGATAGTCAGGGTATCATCCAGAAGCATTTCATCACCACCGACTGTAAACATCATCGGCGGAAAGTTATGATATTCGCCGAACACGGGAGAAATATAAGGGTCTGTTCTGTCGGCATCGCCGATAAAGCTGTAAATATCGCTTTCGAGAAGATATTGTTTTGTCTGTTTCGAGATAACGGGATGTTTCAAATCACCGAATTCAACATCTTTTCCGTAATTTTCGGTGAAAGATTTGGAAGAACCGGTCATATCCGCCCATGCCGAAATGCAGAACGCACCAAGAGGAAGCTGTTCGCCGTTGTCACGGAGTTTAAGCATCATTGCAAGAAGCAGATTTGCGCCGGCGGAATCTCCTCCAAGAATGATTTCTTCCGGCTGATAGCCCTGCCGTAAGGTCAGGTCATGCCATAAATCGAGAGCTTCGTTCAATTGAGAGGGATACTGATATTCCGGTGCAGTTTTATAATCCAGAAAGATAGTTTCGGCTTCACCTGCCTGATAATAGAAATCCTCTGCAAAGTTTCTGTAATAGCCGAACAGTCCGGCAATATATGCACCGCCGTGAAAATAGAGAATCAGTCTGCCGTTTCGGGGGACATTCTGTCTGGAAAGACGTTCATATTTTGTACCGTTTGGCGTTTGTTCCTTATGGAATTCAAAACCTTCGGGATAGTTTTCGTTCCGGAGCTTATCAGAAATCCGGTTCATTTTTCCTATGACATCATCTGTATAATAAATATTGAAATTGCTGGTTTTATGCATGAATGCCCTGCATAATCTGCCTTTGAAAGACGGCATGATTCATCACCTCATAAAAATAATATTATGTCTTATTATATCACAAAAGAGAGTTTTTTGCAAGCAGAATTTAAGTTTTTCAAAAAAATAGCAGTCCCGTCAGGCGGGACTGCAATGTTCAAGAAAATCAGTATAATTCTGAAAAATCAGTTTATGAAGCAGTTTTTCCGGATAGTTGAAATCTATCAGTGTGCGGAGTTCCTTTTCAGGTGACCACATGGGGAAATCACTCCCGAAAAAGAATTGTGTTTCTCCGAATTTCCGGATAAATTTCAGGAGCAAATCCGCATCAATAAATTGCAGAGTGCTGGAAATATCGAAATATAATCTTTCGGAAGGTTCTAAGATTTCATAGGCTTCCTGCCAGTGGGAATACCCTCCCATGTGAGCCGCAACGGCTGTCAGGCGGGGCATATCGTCAAGAAGCCTCTGGAGTCTTCTGGGATGCGAATAATCGAGCTTTTTATCGCCCATGTGAAACAGCACCGGCAGATGCAGACGTACTGTTTCATGATAAACAGGATACATTCTGGGTTCATCAATATTGAACTGCTGAAAATCAGAATGCACTTTCAGACCGATAAGATTTTTCTTCCGGAATTCTGCAAGAATTTCCTGAAAGTTTTCATTTTCCGGATGAATTGTTCCGAAGCCTACAAATCCGGTATCTGCATTTACGGTTTCGGATATAAAATGATTAATGCTTTCGGTCTGTTTGGGCACGACTGCCGGCGAACAGATTAATTGTCTGACTATCTGATATTTCTGATGATGAATTTCCATTATCCGACTGCGTTCGGCCTGCAAATGGGAAACCGTTCCGGAAGTATACATCGGCAGTTCATAAAAATCTTTTACAGATTCTTTTGATTTTTCTGCAATCTTATCCGGAAAGACATGGCAGTGTGCATCTGTCACGGGGATAATATCATCATACATGATAAGGCATCTTCTTTCTGATGTCATTCAGACGGTTGAGGGCTTCATTGAGCGTATCTTCTTTTTTGGCGAAATGGAAACGGATATATCTGTTTTCGGGTTCTTTGAAGAAGCTTGACCCCGGAACAGCTCCGACACCGACCAGACGGGCTAAATCTTCGCAGAACTTCAGGTCACTGTCATAGCCGAATTCTGAAATATCCAGCAGAATATAATATGCTCCTTCCGGAACGGTATGCGAAATTTTCAGTGTATCCAGACCATTCAGGAACAAATCACGCTTTTCGGTATATTTTTTCTGCAAATCAAGATAATAATCATCACCGAAATTCAGGCCGGTGACAGCGGCTTCCTGCAAGGGTGCGGCTGCGCCGACTGTCAGGAAATCGTGTACTTTTCTGACAGTATCAATCACTTCAGGCGAGGCCATAACATAGCCTAAACGCCATCCTGTAATAGAATAAGTTTTCGACAGGGAATTGCAGAGGATAGTTCTTTCTTTCATGTCCGGCAAAGTGGACATATAAACATGTTCATGAGGCTTGTACAGAATATGTTCATAGACTTCATCTGTAATCACAAAAGTATCGTATTTTTTCGCCAAATCTGCAATGATAGTCAGTTCTTCACGGGTAAAGACCTTACCGCACGGATTTGACGGATTGCAGACGATAATTGCTTTCGGATGCTGTTTAAATGCATCTTCGAGCACATCCGGATTGAATTTGAATTCCGGCGGAATCAGGGGGACATAAATCGGTTCTGCGTTGGATAAGATAGTATCTGCGCCGTAATTTTCATAAAACGGCGAGAATACAATCACTTTGTCACCGGCATTTGTCACACTGAGCATAGCGGCCATCATTGCTTCTGTGCTTCCGCAGGTCACGACAATTTCGGAATTCGGGTCGATTTTCTGACCGGAAAAATGTTCATGTTTCCGTGCGAGTGCTTCACGGAAGTTCTGCGCTCCCCATGTAATCGAATACTGATGAAAATCTTCTTTTGTGACTTCGGCAAGACGGTTCAGAATTTCCTTAGGCGGTTCAAAATCCGGAAAGCCCTGCGATAAATTCACTGCTCCGTACTGATTGGAAATTCTTGTCATTCTTCTGATGACAGAATCTGTAAAGCCTGCTGTTCTCTGTGATAAACTAGGCATGATAGATAACCTCTTTCTGAATTTAAATTAATTCCAGTTCTTTCTGATAAATTCCCATTTTTTATCTCTGGAATCTGTAATAATTTTAATATCTTCATCCGTCAGATGCTTGAATCTGGCTTGTTTTCT
This sequence comes from Oscillospiraceae bacterium, assembly GCA_017430465.1. Classification (GTDB taxonomy): domain Bacteria; phylum Bacillota; class Clostridia; order Oscillospirales; family Ruminococcaceae; genus UBA3855. The sequence continues at coordinate 45,558 of JAFRMZ010000134.1, read as the reverse complement.
GAGATAGTCCTCAACGCTGGTGAATGTCTTCGGGTCACGGCTGAGCTTAAATTCATGATTTTCATACTCTGCAAGATACCACAGACCGCAGTCCACAATTTCACGGGCGGCATCAATGGTATCACTGACCGGAATGCCCCAACCTGTCGGACAAGGCGCAATGACATGAATATATTTCGTTCCCTGAATTTTCGATGCTTTTTCGACTTTATTCAGAAAATCATTCATATAGCCGACAGTTGCCGTTGCTGCATAGGGAATATCATGGGCGGCAACAATCTCAAACATATTTTTCTTGGGTCTGATATTGCCGTGAATATTGCTTCCGGCCGGAGTCGTGGTTGTCTTTGCGCCGAACGGTGTCAGGCCGGATTTCTGAATGCCTGTATTCATATAGGCTTCGTTGTCGTAACAGATATAGATAATATTATCATTTCTGTCGATAGCTCCGGAAAGTGCCTGAATGCCGATGTCTGCTGTTCCGCCGTCACCGGCGAATCCGACTGCCGTGAAATCTTTGATACCTCTCCGGCGGAATCCGGCTTCGATGCCTGTCAGCATGGAGGCCGTTCCGGCGAATGTCGAAATAATTGCATTATTCGCAAAGCATAACTGCGGAAAATTAAATCCGACTGCCGACATGCATCCGGCAGGAAGCACAGCAACTGCATTTTTTCCGAGGACTTTCAGGACATTCCGGACGGCGAGACTTCCTCCGCATCCGGCGCAGGCCTTATGACCGTAGAAATATTCATTTTTATCAAGAGTTTTTGCTGATATGCTCATGAGTTTTCACCTTCTTTGATTCCGATAAAATTCACACGGCCGGCGTTGCCGGACTGGATTTTTTCAAAAATTTCAATAATATCCTGATGAGAGATATTCCGTCCGCCGAGTCCGCCGATAAAGTTATATGCCGGAACAGTCAGCCCTGCGCCATGCAGTGCAGAACAGATATTTGTGAATACTGTTCCTTCGTTGCCGAAAGAAATATCTTTTTCCAGAACAGCAACGGCTTTCGCACGGGATACGGCTTTTGTGATTTCTTCCGCCGGAAACGGGCGCATATAACGGATTCTGACAACACCGGCTTTGATACCATCCGCACGGAGTTTATCTGTCATTTCACGGCAAAGGCCGGCAATACTTCCGAGGGTAATCAGGATATAATCCGCATCCTCCGCCTGATACGCATCAATCAGGCCGGAATACTGTCTGCCGAAGATTTCAGCAAATTTCCGTTCTGCCTCCTGAATAACCGGAACGGCACGGCGCACAGCAGTATGTTCTTTATATTTGAAAATATAATTTGTATCAGGTCCTGCGGAAAATGCCATATTTTTAGGATTATTCAAATCGAGCTTGTTTTCTGTCTCGTAAGGAGGCAGAAATTTTTCAGCCTGTTCCGGAGTCGGAACGTCTACCTGTTCATAAGTATGTGTCAGAATAAAACCGTCCAGATTCACCATAAACGGAGTTGAAACGGTTTTATGCTCTGCGATGTAGTAACTCATCAGCGCAAGGTCAAGGCTTTCCTGCGCATTTTCAGCATAAGCCTGAATCCATCCGGAATCGAGCTGAGATAAGCTGTCTCTCTGGTCGCCGTAGATGTTCCACGGCAGGGCGGTCGAACGGTTGGCATTCATCATCACGATAGGGAATCTTCCGCCGGATGCGTAATAAAGACATTCTGCCATATATAACAGCCCCTGCGAGGATGTCGCTGTAAAAGCCCTGACACCTGCGGCACTTGCGCCCATTGCACAGGACAGTGCAGAATGCTCTGATTCTACATGAATGAATTCCGCATCAAGACTGCCGTCTTCCACCATTTCGGAAAGCTTTTCGACAACAATCGTCTGCGGAGTAATCGGATAGGCAGAAATCACATCCGGACAGGCTAACCGGATACCTTCTGCAAAGGCTTCGTCACCAGACAAAAATTTTTCCATTATCGTTCACGCTCCATTCCGATTGCGCCGGGTTTGCAGATTTTTGAGCAGATACCGCACCCTTTGCAGAAATCATAATCTATGACGGCTTTGTTCTCCTGAATTGAGATAACGCCGTCAGGGCAGTATAAATAGCACTGCATACAGCCGATGCACTTGTCTGTATTCACTACAGGGCGGATGCTTCTCCAGCCACTGTTGACACTTACCAGATAGCCGGCTTCAAAGCTGGTATCTTCGGGGACATCTGCGAACCCGAAATTTTTCTTTTCTCTGACAGTAGGTTTTATCATAAAGCAGAAGCCTCCTGACTGGCTTTCTGAACAGCCGATTTATTTTTCTCCCGTATTTTTTCGGGCATGTAATGTGCAATTGCATCATGCAGATTTTCAACGGAAACGACTCCGGAGATACCTGCGAGTGCGCCCATCATAACAGTATTGACAACGGGGAGTTTCAGTTCTTTGGCGAGAGAATCGCCGTCAAACGGAATTATCTGACCAGATTTTGCACTTCTGGTATTGATGAGGATTTTTCCGTCAGGTTTGAGCAGTTTTTGCAGATTTTCAGAATACAATGTTTCATCCAGAATGATGATATAATCTGCATGTTCGGTTTCGCTCCGGTCGAGAATGGGCTTGCTGTCGAGCTTGGTAAATGCTCTGACGGGTGCGCCTCTGCGTTCAGGGCCGAAAGACGGAAATGCAAGCGCATGACAATCCGGCTTTGAGGCATAAGCTGCGCCGAGAATTTTAGCGGCAGTGAATGCGCCCTGACCGCCTCTGCCGAGCCATAGAATTTCTATCATAAAAAAATCACCTGTTTTCTGAGTACATCTATTATATTTTATATGATAATATTATAGCATGTCCGATTCTGAAAGTCAATATCTATAACCTATTAATCTGATATATTTTATAAGTTTGTGAGAAATATAAAAAATCCGGCGATTTTTTCAAAATAAAAACGTGAATTTTTACAGATGTTTTTCTACTTGAAAACATAGTAAACCTATGTTATAATAATAAATATAGTGCTATCTGAAATTATCACAGAAAGGAATCTTAATCTATGAAAATCTCAACGAAAGGCAGATACGCTCTGCGAATGCTTCTGGACTTGGCAACACATCAGGAAACAGGCTATATTTCTCTGAAAGAAATTGCTGAACGTCAGAATATTTCTAAAAAATATCTGGAACAGATTGTGCCTATGCTCAACAAAGGCGGAATTCTCCGGACAAACCGTGGAAACAAGGGCGGATACATGCTCGCCAAGCCTGCCGATGTGCTCACAGTCGGCGATGTACTCCGTGCAACAGAAGGCAGTCTTGCACCGGTAGCTTGTCTTGAATATGAAATCAATGACTGTCCCCGTGCCGAAGAATGCGCCACGCTCTACGTATGGGAGGGCTTATACAAAGCCGTACATGAATATCTGGACAGCATCACATTGCAGGATATTCTGAATCATAATTCGGGCGTGGACGGCAATGATTACTGTATCTGAACTGCGGAACGAATTTCTTCTCTGGGCGGAAGCAAATGGCTGGAAAGTCCTTCCGGCAGATGTTCCTCAGCAGATTCCGGAACAGATTGCTGAACTTTATCATCCGCCTGCGGAATGGCTGGACTTTATCGGAATGTTTCAATCCTGCACAAACGCAGAGGAAACAAAATGGTTTCTGACCTGTCAGGATTTTCATCCTCGTGATGAGGGCTTCGCATGGAATGATTTCGCTCTGCAAAGTCTGGCATCTGCCGGAACAGATACAGAACTGAAACAGCATATCACCGCTTTCTGGAATGCACATCTTCCGATTTTTATGAGTGCAGACAGCGAATATGCCTATTATGCCATTCACACGCCGACCGGAAATATCGTCTCCGGAACAGAACCCGAATTTGAAGAAATCAGCATCATTTCGGAAAATTTCACTTCTCTGATAGAGAAAATCCTGTCCGGAGAAATCATTCTGTAGGCATTTTCTGACAAGCCCCTGCATAAAATATAGCAATTCATCACAGGAGGGCTTTTCATGATACAGGAAACACCGAACACCCCCGCCACACCGCACCTGATTACACTCGAAAACCGGAACACGCTCACCGTTTCCGGCATCACGGATATTGACCGCTTCGATGAACGTGAAATTGTCCTTTATACCGCCATGGGCGAACTCACCGTCACCGGACGGGAACTGCATATCAATGCCATCAGCATCGAGAACGGCTCACTCTCTGTCGAGGGCGATATATGGTCGCTCCAGTACGGCGACAAAGACAAGCACTCCCCTGTCTCGATGCTGGGCAAATTATTCCGATGATGTATCTGTTTCTGAAAACCGTGCCGGAAAATTTCCACACGGTCAAAGAAGAATTATTTCTGCTTGGCGGTGCTGTTGTGCTGGGAATTCCTGCCGGTATTCTGTTTGATTTCTTCCGGTTTCTGCGCCGTCTGATACGGCATCACTGGTTTGTCACGGCACTGGAAGATATTTTCTTTCTGCTTCTGATGAGTTTTCTGCTTCTTTGCTATATCAGCGCATTTGCCGGAGGAGAATTCCGCATATATCATGTCATCGGCTGTCTGTGCGGATTTATTCTGCATGAATGCACACTCGGAAATCTGTTTTTTTCTATGTGGGATTCTTTTGCACGGATTTGTAGAAAGCTGACAGGCGTTTTTGTGAAATCTGACAAAAAATAAAAAATTATCAAAAACTGCTTGCATGATACCCCGTACAGGGTGTATAATAATAAAATAACAACTATTTCATATAAAGCGGGGAATATTTATGCCGAACAGAAAAAAATCCAAAACCAGACAACCGCTCCCGTTCAGAATCCTGATAGGTGCGGCATTAGCCATGTTTGCGGTATTCTGTACGGTTTCTATTATTTCTGACCAGAATTCCATTGTCGAAAAAAGAAAGGAACTCGCTCAGCTTGAGGAAAATATCGAGATTCTTTCAGCACAGAATGAGGAACTTGCAGAACTGATTGCTTCCGATGACATCAGCCGTTACATGGAAAAACTGGCTGTCGAATCCGGAAACTATGCCTATCCGGATGAACGCCGCTATTATGATACATCACGAGACTAACCAAAATCACAAAAAACAGGAGGATTTTCAGAACAATGCTGGAAACAGGAAAAATTTATGACGGCAAGGTCAGAAGCATTACCAACTACGGCGCATTTGTGGAAGTTGAACAGGAAGGCGAAAAGCCTATCACCGGCATGGTACATATCTCGGAAGTCGCTAACACGTTTGTAAGTGACATCCGTGAATTCCTGACCGAGGGACAGGATGTAAAAGTCACTGTACTTCAGGTAAACGAACAGGGAAAAATCAGCATGTCGATAAAAAAGGCACTTCCGCAGGAAGAAAAGCCACGTCAGCCAAGAAGACAGAACCGTGACAGAGGAGCTGTCTGGAATCCGAAGCCTCAGCCTCAGGATTCTGAAATGAGCTTTGAAGACATGATGAACCGTTTCAAGCAGAACAGCGAAGAAAAAATGGGCGACATCAAGCGCATCACCGACAGAAAGAACAAATCCCGCAGACGTTCCCGATAAAAATCAATTCCGTTCTCTTACGAGGACGGAATTTTTTATTGCAGTAAACCAGTGCATGGTTCAGGAAGAATGCCAAGCAAAAACCAAACAGTTTCAGAATAAAAAATCCCCTGTTCTCAGATAAGAACAGGGGTATTTTCTTAGCCTAATGTGATAACAATTTCGTTAGTATCCTTCAGGTCAGATGCCTTGATATAGGCACTTTCCTGAACAGTTCCGTTAACGGATACGTTCTTGACTCCACTCTGTACATGATTCGGATTCTCAACAGAGATATTCAGCTTTTTGCCTCTGAAATTCTTCTTCATCTTGAAGCCGTCCCATGCGGAAGGAATCGAGGGAGAAATCGTGATACCGTCAGCATCCGGACGAATACCGCAGATACCCTCTGTACAGCCGACCATAACTGTGGAAGCCGTACCCGTCAGCCAGTGAACGTGGGAACGTCCTGCAAATGGAGAATGCTTTGCTTCAGTGAACTGTCCGTGAACATACGGTTCGAGCACTCTGATTTCAGCCTTATCATTCAGAGTTGCCGGAGAGCTTTCGAGGAAATATTCAAAGGCTCTGTCACCGTGACCGAGCAGACCTTCAGCGAGAATCAGCCATCCCTGAGACTGCGAGAAGATACCGCCGTTTTCTTTGGTATCGGCATTGAAGATATGCATCAGTGCACCGTCAAAGTAATGTTCTTTATAAGGCGGTTCGAGAAGCTTTGCGCCGTAAGGTGTATTCAGAATTTCATGAACACTGTTCATTGCCTTGTCAGCCTGTTCGTCATTTGCGAACTTGGAGATAACAGACCAGCTCTGCGGATTGAGCCACATATTTGCTTCGGGGTCTTTCTTAGCACCAACGATAACGCCGTCTTCTCTGATGCCTCTGATAAATCTGTCTTCATCCCAGCACTTTTCGAGAGAATCGCCGAGTTTCTTTTGTACATCATCAATATACTTGATATATTCTGTATCGTTTTTGGATTCTGCCATATCTCTGATAACGCTCATAGCATAGTAGAGCTGGAATGCTACAAATGTAGATTCGCCCTTAGCACCGAGTCTCAGGCAGTCGTTCCAGTCAGCATGGAGTCCGGCAGGCATGTCATGGTCGCCCATGTGTTCCATAGAGAACTTGATAGCTCTCTTGAGATGTTCATAAACAGTATCTTCACCGCCGTTTGCATAGACAATCACTTCGTCCAAGAATCCGGCATTACCGCTTTCACCGATATACTTCACAATCGTCGGGAACAGCCAGAGGGCATCATCTGCACGATAGGACGGATGACCTGTTTCTTTGACATATTCGGGGTCATCGGGAGTATTTTCATGGCCTGCATTGTGATTGAATTTTACCAGAGGCAGACCACCGCCGTTATCAACCTGCGCAGACAGCATGAATCTGATTTTTTCCGCAGCCATTTCGGGGTCAAGATGAATGATACCCTGAATATCCTGAACAGTATCTCTGTAGCCGTAGCCGTTTCTTAATCCGCAGTATACAAAAGAAGCTGCTCTCGACCAGATGAATGTGATAAAGCACTGGTAAGCGTTCCAGACGTTCATCATATTATTGAATTCTTCGGAAGGTGTTTCCACTTCAAAGTTAGCAAGCTTGCCGTGCCAGTAGGATTTTAATTCTGCAAGTTCGGCATCGACTTTTCCGGGCTGTTCATAAGCTTTGAGGATTTCGGCAGATTCCGCATCATTTTTCTGGCCTAAGAAATAGATTAATTCTTTGGTTTCGCCGGGCTGGAGGGTAATTTCCGTCCGGAGCGCACCGCAGGCATTGGAATTGAAATTCATAGAATCATCGCACTTGCCGTTTTCGACCATAACCGGATTGGAATAAGTTCTGTAAGAGCCGATGAACTGTTCCAGACTTCCGCATCCGTCAAGCACTTCTGCGCCAGCCATGCCGAAAAATCTTTCCTTATGGTTAGAGCCGTCAGCCCACTTGCCGGAATTTTCATTGATATGCTGGAGAATCTTGTTGCCTTTGCGTTCGGTTCTGGTGATGAACAGCGTGTACTGAAGATTTACTTGGTCCTGTTCGTAGTTGTTATCGTTTGTGAATTCGATAAAGCCGAAAACGGAAAGTTTTCTTGCCTTGGTATCGTTATTGGTAATTTTTGTTCTCCAGACTTCATAAGTCTGACCAGCAGGCACATAGTAAGTTGTTTCTGTCTTAACAGCGGAATATTCGCTTGTCATGACAGAATATGCTGTACCGTGACGGCATTCGCTCTTATATTCTTCGAGGGATTTGCCGACCGGCTGCCATGTGGCTGACCAGTAATCATTAGAATCCATATCACGCAGATAGATGTATCTGCCCGGCAGAGCCATCATAGAATTGAATCTGAATCTTGCAATTCTGCCGTTTGCACCGGACTGCACGAAACTGTAACCGGCGGCATTATTGGAGATAATAGCACCATATTCGGGAGAACCTAAATAGTTAACCCACGGTGCAGGGGTATCGGGACGGGTGATAACATACTCTTTGTTTTTCAAATCAAAATATCCGTATTGCATATTTTCTCTCCTTTTAGAAAAGTTTTATATTTTTATTTTAACATAAGATTGACTATTTTTCAAGAGGTTTTGCACAAAAAAATCAGCAATTTTTTTAAACCCGAAATCGTTTTTGTTTAGCAAAATAAAACAATGTTTTTTGCTTAAATTCCGAAAAATTTATTTACTGATTCGGCAGATAGTTTTTCCCTACATAAGTGACAGCATCTTCTGTAACGACAAAGCCAATCATTTCGCCCTAGTCGCCCTCGCCCTGCATGATGTAAGAAGCTTTGGAATCATCACCGGGAATGCTGACTATCATGGCTTTAAACCAGCAGTAATTCAGAATATCGGTATTTTTTTCAAGTTCCGGAAGGACAAAGCCGGGGTTATGCAGATTCTGCTTTGCAGATTCAATGATATGATAGCAAATCACATCAATGACATTATCAGGCAGACTGTTGAAATGCTGAACACATTTTTCGGCATACTTGGCATAATCTTTACTGAAAATATAGACAAGAAATTCATCTCCGCCCATATCATCTCTGAAATATCTGCTCTTGAAAGTGCCTTCTCCGATGCCGTCGGGAGCATAATTGAATTTTATCATGATTTAACTCCAATCTTCGTATAAATATTCTGTTCCGGCATAGACGGGCTGACCGTTTTTGATAATGACTTCAAAAGAGTCTCCCCAGTCGCCTTCGCCCTGTATCACATAAGCGATTCCATGTTTCGGATAGCCGATTTCAAGCGAACCGAATCCGCAGTAATTCAGAATTTCTGTAGGCTTTCCGAACGCCGGAAGCGGAAAATCTTCATAATCCTGCTGTACATACTCTATGATTTTCTGACAGATGTCATTTATCACAGATTCCGGCAGAGCATTGAAATGCTGAACACATTCTTCCGCATAGCCGAGAAAAGATTTATCTTTGAGATAGACTGTAAATTCATCTTCCCCCATATCATCACGGAAGTAACGGCTCTTGAAAGTTCCCTCTCCGATGCCTTCTTCATCATACTCAAGATTCTGAATCATAATCAAAATACTCCGTTCCGATATAGACAATTTGATTATTTTTCAGCACAATGCCGATAACTTCTTCCCATTCTCCCTCACCTTCGAGAATAATTTCACCGTTTTCCTGTACGTTGATATAGAGCGTTGTAAACCAGCAGTATTCGAGAATTTCTTCAGGGGCGGAAAGTTCCGGAAGGGTGAAATCTTCATTTATTCCGCCCTGCCCTGCGAGTCTGACAATGCCTTTGCAGATTTCCTGAATGACATCTTCCGGCAGAGCGTTGAAATTTTCAATTGCTTTTTCCGCATAATCGGTATCGACAGGGGCTTCGGCACATACGAATAATTCATTCTGATTATCCTCATTCCGGAAGAATTCGCTCCGGAATGTACCTTCCCATGCTTCCTCTTGTTTGTTTAACCAGTGAATCATGATAGTTCATCTCCTAACGCAGAAATCATCTGCATGAATAAATTTTTATCTGTGATAATCAGGACAAGCCGGTCTCTTGCTCTTGTCAACGCCTGATAGAGCCGGTGCATATACAAAAATTCCTGATTATTATGAGCACAAAGTTTCTGATTTTCATCATAATAGAATATTTTATCCAGAATCAGCATGACGTTATCAAATTCCTGTCCGATTACAGCATTGCAGGAATCGAGTGAAATAAACTGATACCTTCCATTTCTGGGAAGCCGGTAATAATCCAGAAAATTATCAGTTTCCAGACCGTTTCCGGCATAGCAGATACGCACATGCTGAGGCAGTTCGGCCTGCATCTGCGCCGGAATGTGATAGTTCAGATTATGCAGTTTCCGGATAAAATGCATGATTTCGGCATTTGTCCGGATGGTATTTTTCAGCGTGTAGATTTTATCACAGTGCTGATATGCCCATTGTGCAATATTCTGATTCTCCTCCTGAATGCTGAGTGTCTGTCTGGAATCAAAACAGATAAATGCGGATTTCTGATTTTTCCGGATATAATCATGAATCTGCATTATCAGACCGGAATAGACTCTCTGTGTTTCGTCTGTAAGAATATACTGATACTTATCCAGAACGGCGGACAAGTCCTGATTCTGAAAATCTTTCGGGCGGAAAATTTTCAGATTCTGAATCTGATGTTCAATTGCAGACAGGCCGACAGGAATTTCTGAAGCACAATGTATCGTCAGAACAGACGCATTCTGAGAGAGTTCCCTTGCAATGTCATACAGCATAAGGGTTTTGCCTGTACCGGCCTCACCGGTCAGCCCCAGCATAACGGATTCAGAATACATTTTCTCCAGAATTTCTTTTTTCTTTTCTTCTTGGTCGTGTGTCAGAAAATAGATATGCTCTAAAAATTTTCTGGAATGATTCAGCGGAGAAACCAGATATTCTGACGGCCGGAACAGACTTTCAATATCGGAGAGATATGCGCCGAAAAAGTGCTTGACGGCAGATACAATTTCTGAAAATCCGATTTCTGTAAAACTGCCGTCTTCCGTCATGTGATAGCATTTCATAGAATCTGTCACGACAGTGTACAAATATAATTTTCTTCCCAGAACCGAGAGATAATGCTTATTTTTCCGGAGCTGACTCCGGATTTTTTCTTCTGCCTGTTCGGAGGTGTAATGCTGTAACGTGCTTTTAAGTTCCAGATTCAGGCAGGCAGACTCATTAATTTTCAGCAAATCAAATTCTTTTCCGAAGCGGAAACTCACTGACAGAAAGAAGCCGTCCATTTCAGAAACAGCAACTCCATGAGAATATAACGCATCAGCGAGTATTTTCATGGAGTCGATTTCTTTGGATTTGGCTTTCACGGCGAAATTACCGCTTTGATAGCGGAGCATCGCCGTAAAAGCATTTGTTTCTGTACAGCGGGTGACCTGATAAAAATTCACGGGCTGATTCATCATAATGATTTATATCTGAGCAGAATAGTTTGGAGCTTCTTTTGTGATATAAATATCATGCGGATGGGATTCTTTCAGGCCTGCGCCGGTAATGCGGACAAACTTTGCTCTTTCCCAGAGTTCCGGAATAGTCGGGCATCCGCAGTAGCCCATACCGGCACGAATACCGCCGATAAGCTGGAAAATAGTATCTGCCAGAACGCCCTTGTAAGGTACACGGCCTTCTACGCCTTCGGGAACGAGTTTCTTTGCACCTTCCTGAAAATATCTGTCTGTTGAGCCGTTGGCCATTGCGCCGAGACTTCCCATGCCTCTGTAGACTTTGAATTGTCTGCCCTGATAAATTTCAGTATCGCCGGGGGCTTCTTCGCAACCTGCGAGAAGGCTTCCGAGCATAACGCAGTCTGCACCGGCAGCAAGTGCCTTGACAATATCACCAGAATACTTGATACCACCGTCAGCGATAACCGGAATGTGATATTTCTTTGCAACGGATGCGACATCATAAACGGCTGTAATTTGCGGTACGCCGATACCGGCAACAACTCTTGTCGTACAGATAGAACCAGGGCCGATACCCACTTTCAGGCAGTCAGCACCAGCCTGAATGAGTTCTTCAGCAGCTTCCGCAGTTGCAATATTGCCGGCGATAACCGGAGTATCCGGAAATTCTGCCTTTAATTTTTTCAGAGCATTGATGATATTTGCGCTATGGCCGTGTGCGGAGTCCAGAACAAGAACGTCAACTTGCGCATCAATCAGGGCTTTGGCACGTTCGAGCATGTTAGCTGTCACGCCGATGCCTGCACCGCAGAGCAGACGGCCTCTTGCATCTCTTGCGGAGTTCGGGAATTTAACGGATTTTTCAATATCCTTAATAGTAATCAGGCCTTTGAGGATGCCGTTTTCATCCACGATAGGAAGTTTTTCAATTTTATGTGTTCTCAGGATTTCCTGCGCCTGTTTGAGGTTTGTTCCGACAGGGGCAGTGATGAGATTTTCTTTTGTCATAACATCGCCGATTTTGATATTAAAATCAGTCAGGAAGCGCATATCACGGTTTGTGATAATACCAATGAGTTTATTTGTTTCGTCCACAATCGGCACACCGGAGATGCGGAATTTTCCCATCAGGGCATCAGCATCGGCGACCAGTCTGTCGGGGGTCAGGGAGAACGGGTCAACGATAACACCGTTTTCGGAACGTTTTACTTTATCAACTTCATTTGCCTGCTGTTCGATAGACATATTTTTATGAATAATGCCGATACCGCCTTCTCTGGCGATAGCAATCGCCATTCTGGAATCTGTTACAGTATCCATAGCGGCTGTCAGGATAGGCGTATTCAGTTTGATGTTTGCAGTCAGCTTTGTTTCGAGAGAAACCATGTTAGGGGTTACATCTGATTTTGCCGGAATCAGCAGAACATCGTCAAAAGTCAGACCTTCTTTTTGGAATTTGGTAGTTTCATTCATTTCCATCATCCTCGTTTCCTAAAATATTATATAAGGTATTATTTTTATGATACTCTTTTTTCCGCAAAAAGTCAAGGGTTTGGACAAAAAGCATCAGGCAGAATTTTGAACGAAAAATCTTGTTGAGATTTATTAACTTTTCACAATTAAAAAATTTTTAAATTTTTTTTGAAAAAACACTTGACAAATGCTTTTACATGTGCTATAATAAATACTGTCGTCAGGCAAGAGACGGCACAGCAAAGAAAATGCTGGTGTAGCTCAGTTGGTAGAGCAGCTGATTTGTAATCAGCAGGTCGGGGGTTCGAGTCCGTCCACCAGCTCCATTTTCTTACTGATAAAATTCAATGTTGGGAGAGTTCCCGAGTGGCCAAAGGGGGCAGACTGTAAATCTGTTGCTTCTTGCTTCGATGGTTCGAATCCATCCTCTCCCACCAGTTCCGGTATAAAAATACCGGAATTTTTATTTTTTCAAGTTTTTGACATAAAAATGATTCTATGCTATAATAAAATTACAAAATTTATTATTCTAAAAGAAAGAAATTTTTATGTTCGAAGGTCTCAAAGCTATGGGCGACATGATAAAAAGCGGTATCGCTAATTTCAAAGCCTGCGAAAAAATGGATGCTATTACAGAAAAAGCTCGGAACGATTTCAAGGATAAGCACCGTCCGCTGATAATGCTTTCTATCTGAAATATAAGAAAGCATCCGAAAAAGCCGAAAATGCTCCCGATACCCTTTCCGATGACGAAAAAACTGCTCTCACCGATGCCAAAGAAGCCGCTCAGGTAGTGTATCTGTCAACACTCGTGAAAAATGACACACTGCCAGAAAATTTCAGAAACGAAATCCGCACTGTTCTGGAAGATTATCAAAAAAATACGCCTTCTGAAATCTTTGAAAGATGCATGATGCGCTATGCGAAAAACGATAAAGAAAAAGAAGAAATGAAGCAGATGCTTGAAAAAGCTACAAAATAAAAAACATTTCAGAAAACAATCCCCTTTCCGGAAGTCTCCGGAAAGGGGAAAATTTTTATCTTAATTTTGCACCGCAGGGATAGGAATCATCTGCAAACTGCACGACAACACTGCCATCAGGGAGGTCAGCCGCACAAATCATGCCGCTGCTTTCCACACCGCAGAGCTTTGCAGGTTTGAGGTTCGCCACGATGATGACTTTCTTTCCGACAAGTGCTTCCGGAGTATACCATTCGGCAATACCGGAAACTACCTGACGGCCACCCATGCCGTCATCAAGCTGGAGACAGAGAAGCTTTTTCGATTTCTTGACCTTTTCAGCCGAGAGGACTTTTGCAACACGCAAGTCTACTTTTGCAAAATCTTCTATGCTGATTTCTTCGGCAAGAGGTGCAGGCTCATAAGCCGGCTCATCTTTCGGAAGATTCTGCTTGATGATTTCGTTCAGGGCTTCGATTTCCTTTTCTGCGTCAATGCGGGGGAACAGGATTTCTCCCTTGTGAACAGTAACATTCACCGGCAGAACACCGAACCGATTGGCATTCTCATAGGTAACATGTTCAGCAGAAGCACCAATCTGTTCCCATACCTTCGGCATAGTGGAGGGCATGAACGGATACAGCAGAGAAGAAATAATTCTGATGCTTTCCAGCAGATTATACAATACGCTTGCGAGTCTTGCCTTTTTGGAATCATCCTTGCCGAGAATCCAAGGCGTTGTTTCATCAATATATTTATTGGCTCTGTCCACGAGCTTGAAGATTTCAATCAGGGCATTTTTGAGCTGAGTTTCATCAAAATAATTATCAACAGCGTTCCGGATGGAAACGGCGAGATTGATTAACTCATCATCAATCGGCTCTGCCTGACGTTCTTCGGGGAGTGTTCCACCGAAATACTTATCAATCATAGCAACAGTTCTGGAAACCAGATTTCCGAGGCCATTCGCTAAGTCAGAATTCATTCTGTTAATCATAATTTCGTTGGAGAAGTCGCTGTCTGCGCCGAGTGCCATTTCTCTGAGAATATGATAACGGATAGCATCTGCGCCGTAGCGTTCGCCGAGGATGAACGGGTCAACAACGTTTCCGAGAGATTTGCTCATTTTTTCGCCGTTGAAGGTAATCCATCCGTGTACGGCCAGATGCTTCGGCAGAGGCAAATCCAGAGCCATCAGCATAGCAGGCCAGATAATCGCATGAAAACGCATAATATCCTTGGCTACCATGTGGACATCAGCAGGCCAGAATTTCTCGAAATCCTGATAAGCATGATTATCATAGCCCATTGCAGTGATATAGTTCGAGAGTGCATCAATCCAGACATAAACAACATGTTTGGTATCGAATGTAACCGGAATGCCCCATTTGAAAGACGTTCTGGAAACACATAAATCTTCGAGTCCGGGCTTGATAAAGTTATTGACTAATTCAACAGCTCTTGTTCTGGGCTGAAGATAATCTGTATTCAGAAGCAAATCCTGAATTCTGTCAGCAAACGGAGACATCTTGAAGAAGTAGGCTTCTTCTTCGGCATCAATGACATCACGTCCGCATTCGGGGCACTTGCCGTTCTTGAGCTGGGAAGAAGTCCAGAAGCTTTCGCAGGGGGTACAGTATTTGCCGGTATACTTTCCCTTGTAGATGTAGCCTTTATCGTACAAATCCTTGAAAATTTTCTGAACGGCTTCGACATGATAATCATCTGTTGTTCTGATATATCTGTCATAGCTGATATTCATATAAGACCATAATTTCTTGAAGATTTCGACAATGCCGTCCACATATTCCTTCGGTGTGATGCCAGCTTCCTTGGCCTTCTGTTCAATTTTGAGGCCGTGTTCATCTGTACCGGTCAGGAACATTACATCATGACCCTGCATTCTTCTGTAACGTGCGATAGTATCGCAGGCGGTTGTAGTATAGCAGTGTCCGATATGCGGATTGCCTGACGGATAATAAATCGGGGTTGTGATATAGAATTTTGACATGATTAAAAAAAACTCCTCTCTTGTATAAAAATTATTCTGTCACGGTGATACCGCCGTCTGTCCAGCCGACAGTGCCGTCTTTTACCCAGTCATTTTCTGAACTGTTCCAGACATGCGGTTTATCTGCCATAGAAACCGGCGAATAGGTAATTGCGAACACATCGCCGGCCTTGGTATCCTCAGGCAGAGTGACATCCAGACGAATCAGATTTCCGGTATACGGATTATCGTTTGAACTTGCCCAGGCTGTCCAGAAGAAATGCTTTTCGGCATTGATGGAGCAGACAGTATCGAAATCGACTTCATCATCAAAAGGCACTTGTTCGACCGTACATCTGGCATCATAGAATGCTCCCCATTCGGCATAGTTGATACCGGAGCTCTGGTCGAGTGCGACATAGACGGGAACAGTATATTCATTTGTTTTAAGTTCATCAAGAGAAACTTCCACGCTTCCGACTGTGACATGAATATCGGCTGTTCCGTCCGGATAAGTTTTATTTTCAGGAATTGCAACGTCGGAAGTTTCGGGGACAGTTTCTTCGGCAGTTTCCTGAACGGAAACAGTATTATTTTCCGTTTCCTGCGGAACTGTCTGACCGCAGGCAGTCAGCAGACCGCATGTCAGAAGCAGAAGCATACCTGTTTTCAAAAATTTCATCAAGTGTGCACCTCACCTGTCGAATCTCATAGAAATATCAAAGCACCGTACAGAATGTGTCAGCGCACCGAGAGAAATAATATCCACACCAGTTTTTGCAATTTCGGCGATATTGGCTTCTGTAACATTGCCGGAAGCTTCGAGCATTGCTTTTCCGTCAGTTATTTCGACAGCTTTGGTCATATCTTCGCAGGACATGTTATCAAGCATGATGATTTCGCATCCGACAGCGAGGGCTTCACGGAGTTCCTCAAGATTTCTGACTTCGACTTCGATTTTGGTCATGTGGCCGATTTTCTCACGGAGCGCAGTGACAGCCGGCGTAATACCGCCGTAAACATCAATATGATTATCTTTAAGCATTGCGCCTTCTGAGAGATTATATCTGTGATTATATCCGCCTCCGACAGTGACAGCATATTTCTGAAGTCTTCTGAGGCCGGGAAGTGTTTTTCTGGTGTCTGTAATTTTGGCTTTTGTGCCTCTGACCAGTTCCACGCAGTGATTCGTTGCTGTGGCGATACCGGACATGTGCTGTAAAATATTCAGGGCAGTGCGTTCGCCTTTGAGGAGCGTTTTGGAATCCCCTTTCATTGTAGCAATAATATCGCCTTTCCGTACTTTGTCGCCGTCTTTCAGATTCGCCTTGAATTCCACATTTCCGCCGACAAGTTCAAAAACTCTTTCAGCAATCTCCAGACCGCATACAATACCTTCTGCCTTGGCGATATAGTAAGCACTGCTTGTATGGCCGTCCGGAAGCAGATAATCTGTTGTCACATCTACATAATGAATATCTTCTTCCAGCGCAGTAGTAATAATATTATCAATATAGCTTTGCAGTAGCTGCATAATTAAGCTCCCTTCTCCTCGATTAAGGCTTCGTTCAGGATTAAGAAAGCGATAGTTGCCGTAGAACGTGCTTCGACATAATCCTGATTAATAAGATATGGTGTTTCTTCCAAATCATGAAGAATTTCGCAGACTTTGCTGAAATTCTCCTGAATTTTTTCGGCATTCGGGATAACAAAATAGCTTTCCTGCAAGATATGCCGGAGCTGTGTCCGGATACCGTGCGGAACAGGCTGGGCATCGGTATGCGGATTAAATTCCAGTTCTTCAAAATTTTCTGGTGCATGGGGCATTTTCTTAGCAATATCCTGTGCGGCATGACGGGAAAATACCAGTGCTTCCAGAAGCGAATTGCTCGCCAGTCTGTTGTTTCCGTGAACGCCTGTATTAGAGCATTCACCGCATGCATAGAGATTCGGCACTTTGGTACGGGATGCCGGATTCACCTGAATTCCGCCCATCAGGTAATGCTGACAAGGATAAATCGGGATTCTGTCTTTTGTCATATCATAGCCCTGTTCGAGCAGATTGTTATAAATCATCGGGAATCTGTTCTTGACTTCTTCGGGGTCTTTGTGGGTAATATCCAGATAGAATTCATCCGAACCGGTTCTTCTGCTTTCAAGAACGATAGCATTGGAGACGACATCACGGGGAGCGAGTTCGAGGCGGTCATCATATCTCTGCATAAAGCGTTCATAATTGCAGTTGAGCAGATATGCGCCTTCTCCTCTGACGGCTTCGGAAATCAGGAAACATTCACGGGTATGGCGGTTATTGAATGCTGTCGGATGGAACTGAATCAGGCTGAGTCCACGAATCATTGCGCCCATATTGTAAGCGAACATGATGCCGTCACCTGTAGCAATGGCCGAATTGGTTGTAAATTCGTAAACTCTGCCGATTCCGCCTGTTGCCATGATAAAGAAATGGCTGTGAACTGTTTCATATTTTCCGTCATGCAGAGTCAGTGCCGAAAAGCCTGTTTTTGTTTTTCTGACATCACAAAGCAAAGTATCGGATTTCATTTCGACATTAGGAAGTGTCTGGACATAAGCACGGAGCTTGTCAGCAATTTCCCGTCCGGTAGCATCTTTGTGATGAAAAATTCTTCTCCGGCTGTGACCGCCTTCAAGAGTTCTGTGATAATCGCCGTCTTCTTTCTTGTCGAACTCGACACCGAGTTCAATAATTCTGCCGATGTCCTGTGCGGCTTCTTCTACAAGCATGTGTACTGTTTTATGATTATTCTGGAAGCCGCCGGCGATATAGGTATCATTTTCGTGGAGGGTGGTTTTATCTTCCGGAGAGCGATACACTCCGGCAATACCGCCCTGTGCTAGGGCAGTATTGCAGAGAGAAAGCTCACGTTTTGTCAGAAGTAAAATTCTGGCATCTGCCGGCAGATTAATAGCGGCATACAGACCGGCTGCACCGCCTCCGGCGATGATAACATCATAATGATTCTGATTCATGAAAAATTGCATCTCCTTAATCGTCAAAGCTGACAGGCTGAATCTGCCAGATTTCGCTGGCATATTCCCGAATGGTTCTGTCAGAACTGAATTTGCCTGCATTGCAGATATTATGCCACTGTTTCCGTGCAAATGCCATACGGTCAGACTGGTAATCCTTCAGAGCCTTGATTTTAGCATCGCAGTAATCCTGCAAGTCAAGCATAAGATAATAATGGTCGGGAACGTGCCAGCTAGTTCCTTCGGTAATAGCATCATAGAGTTCCTTGAAGTCCCCGCTTCCGCCGTCTGAGAACGTGCCGTCCATGAGAGTCTGCACCACTTTCCGGAGCTTGTCATTTTCGGCGAGAATTTTCCGGCTGTCGTAGGAATTCCTGATTTTTTCAATTTCTTCTACTCTTGCGCCGAAGATATAGTTATTATCTTCTCCGGCTTCCTGTACGATTTCTACATTTGCGCCGTCATAAGTGCCGAGAGTCACTGCGCCGTTAAGCATAAGTTTCATATTGCCCGTACCGGAAGCTTCTGTTCCGGCAGTAGAAATCTGTTCGGAAATATCCGCAGCAGCGACTAATTTTTCAGCGTAGGACACATTATATTCTGACACGAAGAATACTTTGATTTTGTCGCTGACTTCGGGGTCATTGTCAATCATGCCGGCGATTTCATTGATATACTTGATAATCGCCTTTGCACGGCGGTATCCGGGAGCAGATTTTGCACCGAAAATAAATGCAACCGGCGGTAAGTCCGTGATACTTCCGTCCTTGATGCCGTAATACAGATACAGAATCGAGAACGCATTCAGGAGCTGACGCTTATATTCATGCAGTCTCTTAATCTGAATATCGAATACTGTTGTTTCAGGAGCGAAGAATTTTTCGCAGTCTTCGGAAGAAGCAAATCTGTCAGGTTCTCTGAAATCAATATAAGAAACAAGCTGTTTTTTCTTCTCCTGCTTAATGCTGATAAATCTCTGCATAACAGCATCATCATCGGCAAATTTATCCAGTTCTCTGAGCAAATCCAGATTTTTCATCCAGTCTTCCGAGCCGAGCAGTTCTGTCAGCATAGCAGAAAGTTCACGGTTGCAGAGGGCAAGCCATCTTCTCTGGGTAATGCCGTTTGTCTTGTTCTGGAAACGTTCCGGATAATACTGATACCAGTCTTTCAGGGCAGTATCTTTCAGAATCTGGGTATGAATTTCCGCCACGCCGTTGACATAACTGCCCATGAAAATGGCCAGATGTGCCATGTGAATCATATTATCCTGAATGATGCGCATTTTATTAATCTGCGTTTTTTCGGCATGTTTCTGATAAAGTTCCGCAATGAGCATTTCATTGAGTCTGACAATAATCTGATAGATTTCCGGAAGCAGTTCCTGCACAAGCGGAGCATACCATTTTTCGAGGGCTTCTGCCATGATGGTATGATTGGTATATCTGAATACTTTCTTAGCAATTTCAGCAGAAGCTTCAAACGAAATGCCGTCATTTGTCAGCAGTCTGATAAGTTCGGGAATAGCAATTACCGGATGCGTATCATTGAGCTGAACGGCGAGCACATCTGCCAGATTATCATAATTTCCGTAATCTTCCAGATGTTTTTTCAGTAAATCCTGCAAGGAAGCTGAACTGAAGAAATATTCCTGCTGAAGTCTGAGCTTTTTGCCTTCGTTGGTATCATCATTCGGATAGAGGCATCTTGAAATATTTTCGGCATAGATTTTTTCAGCGCAGGCTTCCAGATAATTCTGATTGTTAAATGTGTGAAAGTCGAATTCTTTCAGGGGTTCAGCCTGCCAGAGACGGAGCGTTCCGATATTTTTCGTACCATATCCGATAACGGGCATATCATAGGGCACGGCCTTGACAGTCTGATTGCTGTATTTGACAAGAACTGCATCTTCCTCACAGCGGACTGACCATGCATCACCGTATTTTGTCCAGTCGTCAGCATCTTCTTTCTGGAAACCGTTTTCAAAAGACTGCTTGAACAGACCATATTTATATCTGATTCCGTAGCCGTCAAGAGGCAAATCCAGTGCAGCCGCACTGTCGAGAAAACAAGCTGCCAGTCTGCCGAGACCACCATTTCCGAGGGCAGCATCTTCGATTTCTTCAAGCTTGCTGAGAGAAGTGCCCATTTCGTTCAGAGCTTTTTCCACTTCGTCATAGATTCCGAGACAGAGCAGATTATTATAGACTGCTCTGCCCATCAGGAATTCCATAGACAGATAGCTTGCATGTCGGGTATGGCGGTGAGCCTGACGGCTGTCTTCCCAGTCTTCTGTCATAAGGCTCATGACCATTTCGCCGACAGCGTTGTGAAGTTCCTGCGGAGAAGTTTCCGAAGCCGGCTTTGTCAGTGTTGCTTCCAGATATTTTTTAAAAGTTTTGCTTGTATAATTCAGCATAAACAAATACCTCCTTTATGAATTATAAAATTTCTGATTATTTTTCATCATTTCTTCGATTCGTTCTCTTACTTTACAGAAGGGATGTCCTTCAGTGTTTGCGCCGTCCATTGTCATCAGGATTTCATAAACGATATTCAGTCCGACAGCATCCATCAGCATGAAAGGGCCAACGCAGTGCATCGTACCGGCCATCCATGTTTTATCAATATCCTGAGGGCTGGCAATATCCGCCCCCCACAGATAAGCGGCTTTTGCCATCCACGGAATCAGCATGAAATTCAGCACGCCTCTGGGAAGTTCAGAATTGATTCTGGTAGGTGACATGCCGATTGTTCCGGCGAATTCATAAACAGATTCCAATACATCATCTCTGGTTTCTTTAATCCGCATGACTTCGGCCATATTGCATTTAATGACAGGGCTTGCGAAATGGAGCATCAGAAATCTTTCTTTATAATTCTCGTTCTGAATCAGTTCGGAAGGGGCAAGGGAAGAAGTATTTGTTGTCACAACGGCATTTTCTTTGAGGAATCTTCCGAGCATGGCATAAAATTCCTGTTTAATGCCAATATCTTCTTTGATGGTTTCGATAATGAGGTCAGCATCAGCGAAAGCCTGTTCCTGAGAGGTCGTCAGGGTAATTGCAAGATTTTGAGCTTTTTCGAGCATAGTCCGGAGGATTTCAGGATTTTTTGCCTCCTCCGGCGTACAGAGACTCTTGCAGTAAAAAGAGGCATCCTGCGACATAGCCTTGACGGCATTGATATAGTTCTGCTGTACGGCATTGATTTTGGCAACAGCTCTCTGCTTGCTTTCCTCACTGCGAACCCATACTGTTACGGGATAGCCTTTAAAGGCTATCTGTACGGCGAGCTGTGAACCCTGCACACCTGCACCGGCAATTGCAATATGATGAAACATGATGATAAAAATTCCTTTCTTAAATATTCTGCTGTTAAGCTTTTTCCTGCGGAGAAACGGCTGTTTCCTCCGCAACTGCAATATCTTCCGTTTCTGTCTGTCCGGAAGTTTTGGCTTTTCTTCTTGTATATTTTCTTTTGGGTGCAGAGGCTTCTTCCGGTTTGAAGGCTCTGCCGTAGATTCTGTTGAGTTTCTGGATTTGCTTGGCGAGTTCGGGAGAAAAATCTTCTTCACGTGTTCTGTACTGCCAGTTTCCGCCGAGTGTAGAAGGGGTATTCATACGGCCGGATTTCTCCTCATGCAGAAAATCCTGCATCTGGGCGACAGCCAGTTCTGCGATACTTTGCCATGCACAGGCAATCATAGCATCCGGAATATCTGATTTTTTTCCGGCTCTGAGATATTTTTTAGCATACTTGACAGTTTTCTTTTCAGAAGCTTCCAGCCATCCGTTAAGGGTTTCATTATCATGTGTGCCCGTATATACAACGCAGTGCGAAGTCTGAAAATTATGCGGAAGGTGTTCATTATCGGGGTCACTGTCGAAACCAAATTGCAGGACTTTCATGCCGGGATAGTGCAGAGCCTTGAGCATCGTCCGGACAGCCGGCGTAATAAAGCCCAAGTCCTCGGCGATAATATGCAGTTCGCCGAGTTGCTGGCTGACTGTCTGGAATAATTTCTTATTAGGTCCTTTCCGCCATCTGCCTTTGACAGCGTTTTCGCTTCCGAACGGAATGGCATAATAGCTCTCAAAGCCTCTGAAATGGTCAATCCGGATAACATCGTAAAGAGAAGATGCAAATTTTAGTCTGGAAGTCCACCAAGCATAATTTGTTTTTTTGTGATATTCCCACTGATACAGCGGATTGCCCCAGAGCTGACCGGTAGGAGAAAACGGGTCAGGCGGACAGCCGGCGACTTCCACTGGTTTTTTATCCTTATCGAGGTCAAACAGTTCCGGCGATACCCAGACATCTGCACTGTCATAAGAGACATAAATCGGCATATCTCCAATCATCTGCACATGATGCTGATTTGCATATTTTTTCAGAGCTGTCCACTGCTGAGAAAAGACAAACTGAACAAAGCAATATAATTCTATTTCTTCAGCGAACTGTTTTTTTACTTTTTCCAGAGCAGTTTTTTCACGCATAGCAAGTTCTGGTTCCCATTCATACCACGGTCTGCCTTCATAAGAATCTTTCAGAGCCATAAACAGGGCATATTCAGGAAGCCAGTCTTTATTGTGATTCTTGAAAGACTGGTATCCTCTGGATGGTTTTTGCTGAAATCTGGCAAAAGCACGTTTCAGAACAGTAATATTATTTCTGTAAAGCAGTTCATAATCAACAGAATCAGGGGTTCTCTGCCACAGCATAGAGGCATAGTCTTCATGTTCGAGCAGACCTTGTTCTTCTAGTTTCTCAAAATCAATAAAATAGGGATTTCCAGCATAAACTGAAAAGCTCTGATAGGGAGAATCGCCGTAACTTGTCGGCGAGAGGGGGAGAATCTGCCAGTAAGCCGTTTCGCTTTCCTGAAGAAAATCCACAAAATCATAGGCCGCCTGTCCCATTCTGCCGATGCCGTAGCGTGAAGGCAGACTGGAGATGTGCAGTAAAATACCGCTTTTTCGCATAATTCAAAACTCTCCTTAGTTTTTAAATTTTTATTATATTTATTATGATTTATCATTATCTTTTTCAGAGATATTCTCTGTCAGATAATTCTGAACAGTGTTTAATTTCCGGTTCATCTGCCGTGTACGGACACCGACAAGCTTTTCGAGTTCTTCGCCGGCGGAAGAAATTTTATCCTGTGTTTTGGCAAGGGCATCAGCAAATTTCTGGAATTCTGTACGGACTTCGCCGAGAACCTGCCATACTTCGGTACTTCGTTTCTGAACGGCTATGCTTCGGAATCCGGTTTGCAGTGTCATAAGCATGGCGCAGAGCGTAGAAGGACTTGTAATAAAAATACGATATTTCCGGAAAACATCTTCTGTCAGACCGGCACGGACGGCTTCAGTGTAGAGCCCCTCGGTTGGTAGAAACAGAACCGCAAAGTCCGTTGTCACCGGAGGCATGATATATTTCTTCTGAATATCCTGTGCTTCATTCCGGATACGTTCGGCAAGAGCTTTCTGTGCGGACTGGATTAATTTTTTATCGCCGGTTTCGTAAGCTTCCAGCAGATGCCGGTAGGTATCGCCGGGGAATTTGGCATCAATCGGGAGAAGTGTTTCACCGTCCTGTGCATCAGGGATTCTGACGGCGAATTCGACCACACCCGAACCAAGTTTTGCATTGGTCAGGTATTGATTTTCGCTGAGAATATCTGCAAGAAGCGTTTCGAGCTGGATTTCTCCGATTTCGCCTCTTGTCTTGACATTGGTGAGTAATTTTTTCAAATCGCCGACATTTCCGGCGAGGCTCTGCATTTCGCCGAGTCCTCGGTGAACCTGTTCGAGGCGTTCGTTCACGCTGGAAAACGCCTGATTCATACGTTCATTCAGTACTTTCTGCATTTTTTCGTCCACGACACGGCGCATGTCATCGAGCTGATGATTTTGTTCTGCACGCATTTGGGAAAGATGCTTCTGGACAGCAGATTCAATCTGGTTTAATTTCTGGGCATTTTCGAGAGAAAAGCTTCTCATGCGTTCTTCGGTCTGCCGGCTGAGCAGTTCAGAAGCCTGTCTTGCATCAGAAAGATACTGTGTTGTCTGCCGGCTGATGAAACTGATTTTTTCCTCCTGCGAAGCGAATGCCTGTTTTTGTTCTTCCCGCAGCAGGCAGGCCATTTTCTCGAAGGACTGTCCGGAAACCTGCTGGGAAGCGTTCAGGGAAGTTTCCAGCCGGACAAGTTCTTTCTGCAAATCCTGTTTTTGATTTGCTTTTGACAAATTTATCAGTTTACAAATCAGTATGGTCTGAAACACGGCAATCATACAGAGAATGACGCATAAAATCAGCAGAAAGTTCTGCATAAAAGCACTCCTTTCGGGCAATCTTAAAACATAAATCCAAATACAGAATCCGGAAAAGGAGGAATTTTTTATGAAATCTGCGAGATATGCCGTTACATTCCTGATGGGGTATTTTCTTTATGCACTGATTGAAATTTTTGCAAGAGGCTACACGCACTGGACAATGGCACTGACCGGCGGAGCAGTATTCACAACGCTTTGTATTTTATTCCGGTATGCACCGCCCCTGCCGGAGCAGATGCTTTATCTGCTGGGAGCAGTAGTTATCACATCGTATGAGCTGGCTGTAGGTGTCATTGTCAATCTGCATCTGCACTGGAATGTCTGGGATTACAGCAATCTTCCGCTGAACTATCACGGACAGATATGTCTGGTTCACAGTATTTTCTGGTATTTCACGAGTATTCCGGCGAAATACGTTTATGACCGGCTTGTGCCGGTATTTTTCACGGATTAACTTTTATTATATCATATTTTCCGGACTGTTACAAGTATTTCTGCAATTTTTGTCAGAATCATCAATGATTCTGTTCTTTCATTATGACTTTTTACAAAAAATTCAGGTAAAACCTGTTGAAAATGGAACTTTTCAGAAGCCGGAAGAAAAAATATCCGGATTTGCCTTTTCAGGAAGTCCGGATTTGTGCAAAATCACGATTTTTGGGATTTATATCAGAAAACGTGCTGTTTTTACCCGAAAAAACGCATTTTCCCCTTGCAAAATGCAGAAAAGCATGTTATAATAACTACATCTGCGATTTTTATGGCAGATAAATCTTAAAAAAATAATCAGAAAGAGGAGGAACATCATGGAAAATTCAACAGCGGAAAAAACAACCGGTTCCAGAATTCCAACAACCCAGACCAAAAAAGCATCTGTTCCGGGGGCAGGACTGACAGGCTGGCTGTTCCGCAGCCGTTATTATCTGATGGCGTTTTTCATTCCGGTCATACTGATGTATATCTGTTACGCCATTTTCGGCCTGTACCCGTTCGGGGAGCAGTCAGTTCTTGCGCTGGACTTCAATGCACAGTATGTTTATTATTTCGAGGCTCTGCGTGATGCCTTCTGGGGAGACGGCAGCATCTTCTACAACTGGAGCAGAAACCTGTCCGGCGGGTATATGGGCGTTATTGGCTATTATCTGGCGAGCCCATATACGCTGATAGTCATGCTTCTGCCGGAAAAAATGATGCTGACGAGTCTGCTCATCATGATACTGGCCAAAATCGGTTCAGCGAGCCTGACATTTCATATTTATCTCCAGAAAAGCAAGAAATTACCGCCGCTTCCGGCACTGCTGTTCGGGATTTTATATTCCCTGATGGCTTACATGGTAATTCAGACTATCGACCCGATGTGGCTGGACGGACTTGTATTTCTGCCGTTAGTTGCACTTGGTGTAGAATACCTGATAGATGACGGCCGGAAGATTAATTATATTATTCCGATTGCAGTCATGTTTGTAGCAAATTTCTACATTGGCTATATGATTGGCATTTTCACGGCAATTTATTTCATTTATTATTTCTTCTTTGGTACAGAGCAGAAGAACAGAAAGTTCAGAGACATGTTCTATACCTGTATGACATTCGGTGTATGTACGCTTGTTGCTGTCATGTGTGCGGCATTTATGATTCTGCCCGTTTACAAGGCATTATCACTGGGCAAATTCGATTTCACCGACCCAGACTACAGTTTTCAGACCCAGTTTGACCCGATTATTATTTTCAGACAGTTGCTGACATGTCAGTATGACTCTGTCAATGTACAGGGCAGTCCGGAAATCTACTGCGGTATTTTGACAGTGGTGCTTGTGCCGTTATATTTCCTGAACAAGAAAATCACACTGAAACATAAGCTCGGCTACGGCTTTTTACTGCTGGTGATGTTTTTCAGCATGTACATCAAGCCGATAGATATGTGGTGGCATGGCGGACAAGTTCCGAACTGGCTTCCGTTCCGTTATTCGTTTATTGTATCATTTATCTTGTTATCCATGGCGGCAACGGCATTCCGTGAGCTGGAGCATATCGAAGCCAATTATTTAGGCGGTGTTTTCTTTGGATTTCTGGCAATCTGCCTGTTTATCAACTCCCAGAACTATGAAAGCATGGACGAAATGAAATCCATCTGGCTTTCTGTAGGACTATCCGGAGCATATCTGCTGATTCTGTACGGAATGCTGAACAAGAAAAACAGCACGGTTCTGCCGATAGTTCTGTTATGTGCAATTTCCGGTGAACTGGTATTCAATACTGTGGAAACCATGCACGCCGTTGACAAGGAAGTAGCTTATTCTTCCAGAGCTTCTTACAGAACATTTATTCAGTCCGGCCGGAAAGCCGTTGAACTGATGGAAGAATATGACAAAAACAACAGCAACGGCATTGACGGCGGTCTGTACCGTTCTGAAAAGACTTATGTCAGATGCGTTAACGATAATATGGCGTTTGGCCTGAAAGGTCTGACACATTCCAGCTCTGTCATGAATGCCCAGACACTGAACTTTATCGAAACCATGGGCTATAACATGAGAAGCTACTATTCCAGATATGACGGCACAACGGAACTCGCTGACTCTCTGCTTGGCATCAAGTATGTGCTCGACAGAGGCGATTCCTCGCCCAGAAATCTTCTGCATCCGTCCTATGTAAAAGTAGATGAATATAATTTCGATGACTATGATGATAAAGATTCTGACGGCAATCCCAAGAACAAGACAATCAGCATCTATCAGAATCCCAATGCCCTGTCTATCGGCTATCTTGTCAATGATGACCTTCTTAGAATCGACCATCTTGGCAATGACAATCCGTTCAACAGTCAGAACGTTCTTCTGAGTACCATGATGGGGTCAACAGAATTCGATGAAGCCGGCCAGATTGCTTCTGTAAAGGAATATTATACCCCTGTTCCGTATGTAGAAACCGTACTTGGAGCAGTTACGCTGTCAGATTACAACGGTCAGGCGACTTATACCAAAATGGAAAGCGGAGACCCGACCATCGACTACAGATTCACTGTTACTGAAAACAAGCGCATCTATGCATATCTGAAAACCGAAAATGAACAGGCTGTCAACCTCTGGCTCGGCATATGGGACAATGTGACTGAAAATTATAATTTCACCAGTTTCGGCAGATATTTCGAGACAAAGAACTATTGTATTCTGGATTTGGGTGTTTATGAACCCGGCACACAGGTCGCACTCCGTGTTACTGTCGACAATGACCAGAATGCAACCATCATCAAAGCACCGTATTTCTATTATTTCAATGAAGATGTTTATCAGGAAGATATTGATGTTCTGAAAAATCAGCAGATGCAGGTACAGAAAGCAACTGCAACTTATATCAGAGGCACTGTGACTTCCGAAGAAGGTCAGATACTGTTTACTTCCATTCCTTATGAAGACGGCTGGACAGTCAAGGTGGACGGCAGAAAAGTGCAAGTCACCAACGATGACGGCTCTGTCGAAACCGTCGATGCACAGCAGTGCCTGAAAGCTATGATTTATGTAGAGCTTGAACCCGGCACGCACACTATCACCATGAGCTACACACCGCCTTATTTTGTACTTGGCGTGATTATGCTCGGCGTAGGTATTGCAATTATTATCATGTTCTGGCAGTATGACAGAAAAAACAATAAAGTCCTGATTGCAAAATTCCGCAATAAGAAACGTGCTGCTATGCAGGCTGAAAAAGCCGCATCTTAAATTTAACCGGAAAGGACGGTATTTCTGCCGTCCTTTCTGTATCAGAAAAGACAGATAGTTCATATACTGTAACAGACTATTATACAAACTTCCGGAAAATAAATGATAACCTGACCTGAGGAGATGAATTTTTATGATTACATTACAAGTACCTGCAACAAGTGCCAATCTGGGCGCAGGATTCGATGCGCTGGGGCTTGCCTTGCAGTATTATAATACTATCGAGATGGAGGAAAGCGACAGAATAGAGATTTCTGCTCCGGAAAACCCGAATGTCCCTACCGATGAAAGAAATTTAATCTACACATCCGCAAAGGATTTATTTGAAGTCTGCGGAAAGAAACTAAACGGCCTGAAGCTGATTCAGCATGACAGAATCCCTATGACACGGGGACTCGGTTCAAGTTCGGCCTGTATTGTAGCCGGTCTGACCGGCGCAAATACACTGCTCGGAAATCCGTTGAATACAGATGATTTAGTAGACTTGGCGGCGCAGATTGAAGGGCATCCGGATAACACTGCACCGGCTCTGCTGGGTGGCATCGTGACGGCAGTGTTTGACGGCCGGCGTGTTCACTGGGTGAAACAGGAGGTCTACACAAAGCTGAGATTTGTTGCCATGATTCCGGATTTCGAGCTGAAAACTGAAAAGGCACGTGCCTGTCTTCCTTCGGAAGTCTCTCATAAAGATGCAGTTTATAATCTTTCGAGAGCTGCTTTATTTTCGGCCTCTCTGCTGACGGGCAAATTCGAGAATCTGCGCACGGCCACACATGACAAACTGCATCAGCCCTACCGGATGGCATTAATCCCCCATGCACGGGAAGTATTTGATATTGCCTATGCACATGGTGCATACGCAGTATACATCTCCGGCGCAGGGCCTACCGTGATGGCTATTGCTGATGAAGAAAATACTTATTTTTCAGGAAAAATGCGCTTTTCTCTGGATAATGCCGGTCTGAAAGGCTGGGAAGTGCATGACCTGAAAATTGATAATGCCGGCTGTGTATTATTATAACAGAATTTATTAAAAATATCTGATTTTCTATTGACATTTCTGCCTGAATTTGGTATAATTAAATATATTCAATTTCAAAAAAGGAGTGTTGGCAATGGATTATCCGATTGAAAAGCTTTCTGCCCTGATGTGGCGCAATAACGTGAAAATTGAAGGCGACCATGATTTTTATTGTTTCTGCAAAGAACCTTCTCCCGTACCTGCTCCCAGCGGAAAAGAACATGTTATCAAATACTGGGAATGGTATGTTCAGCCCCATGATGTATTCCGGCTTTACAAAAAAATCGACCTCCGTGCCGGCGACTGTGTTTCGGTCAATATTCTTGCAACGGAAAATGCCTGTGATGCCTTTGTCAGACTTATGGCCTACAGTGAATATGACGATTCTGAAATTCAGTCACGAAGCATTACACTTTCCGAACGGGGCTGGCAGAATCTCACACTTGCTATTCCAAGTGACAAATTTACATTTATCAATCTGGAAGTGATTCCGCAGAAATCCTCTGTTCCGCAGGGAAAGTGGAACGGCATGGATGGCTATGTTGATGATTTCAAGATTATCCGCTGACTGACAAGAGAACCTGTCCGGACAGACCGGACAGGTTTTGTGATTTTTTCCAGTTTCCTATTGACAAATACTTCTGGTTTTGTTATAATTGAAACGTATGCCGAAAAATTCTGTAAATTATCTATCAGAAAATGCTATCACTGCTTATCAGAAACCGGAATCGTTAACCGGTCTAACGATGATTGTATTATTCCTATAGTTGTGGTATAATATAAGAAAATTCTACAAAAAAGAAGGTCATGAAAATGGAAAAACGTTATATTTACGCAGACCATGCCGCTACTACGGCCGTGTCTGATGAAGTCTTAAAAGAAATGCTTCCCTATTTTCAGGAACATTTCGGCAATCCGTCCAGTATTTATTCCAAAGGCCGTGAAAATGAACGTGCTATTATAGATGCCCGTGCAAGAGTTGCAAAATGCCTCAATGCTGACCCCAAAGAAATCTATTTCACTGCCGGCGGTTCAGAATCCGATAACTGGGCTATCAAGGGTACTGCTGACAGACTTGCTGCCAAAGGCAAGAAGCATATCATTACAACCGTATTTGAACATCACGCTGTGCTCCATACCTGCGAATTTCTCGAAAAGCATGGCTTTGAAGTAACATATCTTCCCGTGAGTCCGGAAGGCCTTGTCAATCCAGAAGATGTCGAAAAGGCTATCCGTGAAGACACTGCCCTTGTCACCATCATGTATGCCAATAACGAAATCGGTACAATTCAGCCGATTCCGGAAATCGGTGCAATCTGCAAGAAACATGGTGTTCTGTTCCATACAGATGCAGTTCAGGCAATCGGCAACGTGCCGATTGATGTCAAGGCACAGAATATCGACATGCTTTCAATTTCCGGCCATAAATTCCACGCACCGAAAGGAATCGGCGTTCTGTATGTCAGAAAGGGCATTCTTCTGCCGAATCTGATTCACGGAGGCGGTCAGGAATCCGGCAAGCGTGCCGGAACAGAAAATGTCCCCGGCATTATCGGCATCGCTAAGGCTCTTGAAATCGCTACTGCTGATATTCCTGCCAAAATTGCAAAACTGACTCCTTTGAGAGACAAGCTGATTGACGGCATTCTGAAAATTGACCAGACCCGTCTTAACGGCGACAGAGAAAAAAGACTTTGCGGAAATGTGAATATTTCCATTGTCGGCATCGAAGGCGAAAGTCTGCTTCTGATGCTGGATTATTATGGAATTCAGGCATCTTCCGGCTCTGCCTGCACATCAGGTTCACTTGACCCGTCACATGTGCTTCTTTCTCTGGGACTTGTTCACGAAGTCGCTCATGGTTCTCTGCGTCTGAGTTTCGGAGAGGAATTCACCGAAGAAGATGCCGATTATATCCTCGAAGTACTCCCTACAATTGTCGAAAGATTAAGAAGCATGTCCCCGATGTGGGAAACACTCACCAAACAGAATAAAAAATTAGTTTAAGATTCAGGAGGAATTTCATCATGAATTACAGTGAAAAAGTAATGGACCATTTTACAAATCCCCGTAATGTCGGCGAAATCGAAAACGCTGACGGTGTCGGCGAAGTCGGCAACGCAAAGTGCGGAGACATCATGAAGATGTATCTGAAGATTGACGGCGATACTATCTCTGATGTCAAATTCAAGACATTTGGCTGTGGTGCGGCAATTGCAACTTCTTCCATGGCCACTGAAATGATTAAGGGCAAAACGATTGATGATGCTCTGAAACTTACAAACAAAGCTGTTATGGAAGCACTTGACGGACTTCCGCCTGTCAAGGTACACTGTTCGGTTCTGGCAGAAGAAGCTGTCAAGGCAGCTCTGACAGACTATTACACAAAGCAGGGTGTCGATGCAAAGTTAATCGTAGGCGAAGTACCTTCCTGCGAAGAATGCACCAAAGAATAATTTCTATCAAAAGCAAACCCCTTTCCGGATTGTTCCGGAAAGGGGTTTTTTCATGGCTTTGAAACAAGGTCAATCAGGAAGCCCATAGTTTCAGTCTGGCTGAGCAGATTAAGCTGTTCTTCTGTTACAATGGCGAGAATACGTCCGTCTGATTCCCGATGTCCGAGAATCTCGATTCCTTTGCCGGCAAGTTCTTCTTCAATATCCTGCAACAGAAGATGCGAAAATGCCTGCATAGAAACAGCATATTTCTTTTCCGGATAGTATCTGATTGCAGAAGAAAGATTGCTTTCCAGATAACAGCCGTTTTCCACTGCAATTTCAATATGCGTTTCATTTTCCGGCTGAATGCGTGAAAAGATTGTTCCGCTGGTATCATCTTCATACATAATATTCTGAATTTCTTCCGGAATTTCTGATATTTCAGCGGAGGATTCCGTAACAGCTTCTGTAACAGTTGTAGTGGTGGTTTCTGTCTGTAATTTTGTATAGGGCAGAACCTGCGGTTGGGGCTGGGTTTCGCCCTCTGTGGTGGTATAAGGGAGAATCTGCGGTTCTGGTAAAGTCTGTTCTTCGGTAGTGGTGTAGGGCAGAATCACACCTTCTATTGTGACTTCTGTTGAGGTTGTACTTTGCGGAGTTGTTTCAGAAGTTTCCGGAACGGTAGTTTCAGTAACAGATTCCGTCAGATATTTCTGATAAAATTCAGCAAGTGCCTGACGGGTTGCATCATCTGCATAATATAATCCCCCGTTGATGGCAAGAAAACTCTGTGTCGGTTGAATTTCATAAGTTGTGCCATCTTTCAGCGTAACTGTAAAATAATAGTCTCCGGATTCGTGAGCGAGCGTTTTATAATAGAGTTTCATATTTCTTAAAATATCGGAAAAATCGGAAAGCTTTTGACCAATAAAGCCATGAGCCTGATTTTCTTCAAAAGCCGTCCAGACAACAGTTTCCTGAATGTCATCATCTGAAATTCCAGCGAACGGCTGAACGGCATCCCGGCAGAGTGTGAGGGTTCTGCCATCAAGAGGATGATTTTCACAATGGAAAATCAAAGTTTCTGCATCAGGATGTTCAAGCGTGAACTCCAGACCATTTATCTGACAGAGATAAGTAAAATCGGAATCTGTCCTTGTGAGAAC
Source organism: Oscillospiraceae bacterium (assembly GCA_017430465.1). Lineage (GTDB taxonomy): Bacteria > Bacillota > Clostridia > Oscillospirales > Ruminococcaceae > UBA3855. The sequence goes on along the minus strand of JAFRMZ010000134.1, from coordinate 12,449 downwards.
ACCCACACGAGGCAGGCTGTTGGAATCGAATACTGTCAGCATGGAAACATAGCCATCCTCGGCATTGACGGCAATTTCGAGTTCCGGAAAAGGAATGCTGTCAAAGAGATTTTCCGGTGCGTTTTTATTTACTTCTGCATAATTTTCCATTCTGCTGATATAAACCTGACAGCTTGCAGTTTCGGAAAAAATAGTATCTTGCCTGTCAGAAAATTCCGGAATCGTTTCCGCAACGGTTGTGACAGTTGTTTCTGAGCTTGCGACTTTGATTTCTTCCTGAGGCTGTCTGGCTGGTTTCGGTACGAAGTGAATCAGTCCGGCGGTGAGTACGGCACATGCGGCAATACTGAAAACAGCCGTTAGCCATCGGGTATCATGCTTGATTTCGGTAACATTTTCATCTAAAAAGGCATCATCCACGTCACCGATTGCCTTGAATAAATCTTCTTTTTTCACAAAAATCCCTCCTGCTCCAAGTAAGCTTGTAATTTTTTGCGGACACGCTTTAGAATAACAGTGCAGTGATTGGCAGTAATCTGAAATTCTCCGGCAATACTTTTCACTGATTCAGCGTAGAAATAGCGTTTCAGGAAAATCTGCCGTTCACGCTGGGGCAGAGATTTGAGAAACCTGTTGAGAGACTGCCGGAGTATTTTAGCATCGAAGCTTTTTTCGACATCATCGGAAGAAGCCACACATTCGGCGAGTTCATCCAGTACGGCACTGCATTCACCGTTTCCCCGCTTATCTGCATTTTTCTGACGATACCTGTCGAAGGCAAGATTTCTTGTAATTTTCCCAAGAAATAATTTCAGTCTGGAAGGTTTCTGGGGTGGAATCGAGTTCCAAGCCCTGAGCCATGTATCGCTGACACATTCTTCCACATCCTGCCGATTATGCAGAATATTATCAGCAATGCTGAAACAGTACGCACCGTATATTTTTTCGGTTTCCCTGACAGCATTCTGACTGCGGGCGAAATATAAATCTATAATCTGCGCATCGTCCATAAGAGAATCCCCCCTTTATTCTATAAGACGGATTTCCGGAACAGATATGACATTTTCCGTGAAAAAAAGAAAAATGGCAGAGCCAGATGCCCTGCCGGAAATAAGTTTCAGATAAAATAAAATTTTTGTGTAGAACAAAAGAAAGGAGACAACAAAACGAGTGTTAATCATACGTCAACTTAAATCCGTATTTAACACTGTTATTATTATAACTCAAAAATGCCTTTTCGTCAATAGAAATTTGCAAAAAACCAGAAGAAAAACAAAATTTTTGTACATCCTAGCTAAATGCCTTGAAATGATTATGGTGAGAATGCCAATTGACAGCGTGGATAAATCTCTTTTCTGTTAGGAAAATTGTGCAATTTGTTCAAAAAATTTGAGATATTTTTCACAAATAGACTATTTACAAAATTCGATTTATGTGATAAAATAGTAATGTAGAATTTGTTTGACTGTCAAACATATTTATTTTTATTATTCTATTATTATTTTCAAGGAGGATTTTCATCCATGGCAAGAAAAATGAAAACCATGGACGGCAACAACGCCGCCGCATGGGCATCCTATCCGTTCACGGATTTATCTGCTATCTATCCGATTACCCCTTCTTCCGTTATGGCAGAAGTCACTGACCAGTGGTCTGCAAAGGACAAGAAGAACCTGTTCGGCGACCCTGTTACTGTAGTAGAAATGCAGTCTGAAGCCGGTGCAGCCGGTACTGTACACGGCTCTCTTTCCGCAGGTGCGTTAACCACAACTTACACCGCATCTCAGGGCTTACTGCTGATGATTCCGAACATGTACAAAATTGCAGGCGAACTGCTCCCGAATGTCATTCATGTATCTGCAAGATGCGTATCTTCTCATGCACTGAACATTTTCGGCGACCATTCTGATATTTATGCCTGTCGTCAGACCGGCTATGCAATGCTGTGTTCTTCCAATCCGCAGGAAGTTATGGATTTAGGTGCAGTGGCTCATCTGTCCACAATTGAAGGCAGAGTACCATTCCTGCATTTCTTTGACGGTTTCAGAACATCTCACGAAATCCAGAAGATTGAAGTATGGGACGATGCTGATTTAGCAGATATGATGAACTGGGAAGCAGCAAAGTCTTTCCGTGACAATGCTCTGAATCCGAATCATCCTGTTCAGAGAGGTTCTGCACAGAATCCTGATATTTTCTTCCAGGCTCGTGAAGCATGTAATAAATATTATGATGCTCTGCCGGCAGTTGTCGAGAAATATATGGAAAAGGTCAATGCAAAGATTGGCACAAACTACAAGCTGTTCAACTACTACGGCGCACCGGATGCAGAACACATCATCATTGCAATGGGTTCTGTAATGGATACTGTAGAAGAAACTATTGATTATCTGAACGCAAACGGCGGAAAATACGGCATGGTTCGTGTAAGACTTTACAGACCGTTTGTCGCTGAAAAGCTGATTGAAGTGATTCCGGATACTGTTAAGCAGATTTCTGTACTTGACAGAACCAAAGAACCCGGTTCTCTGGGTGAACCTCTGTATCTGGATGTTGTTGCTGCTCTGAATGACAGCAAGTTCCATGATGTCAAGATTTATTCCGGCCGTTATGGTCTGGGCTCTAAGGATACCACTCCGAACCAGATTATTGCAGTATTCAAGAATACTGAAAAGAAGAGATTTACTCTTGGTATCGTAGACGATGTAACGAATCTGTCTCTGGATGACAGCTTCTCTCCTGATACTGCACCTGCCGGAACAATTTCCTGCAAGTTCTGGGGACTCGGCTCTGACGGTACTGTTGGCGCAAACAAGAACTCCATCAAGATTATCGGTGACCATACCGACATGTATGCACAGGCATATTTCGCTTATGACTCCAAGAAGTCCGGCGGTGTTACTGTATCTCACCTGAGATTCGGCAAAACTCCGATTAAATCTACTTATCTGATTAACAAGGCTGACTTTGTAGCATGTCATAATCAGAGCTATATTGACAAATATGATATGGTATCTGACATCAAGCCCGGCGGTACATTCCTGCTGAATACTATCTGGGATGCAGAAGGTCTTGAAAAGCATCTGCCCGGACAGGTTAAGAGATACATCGCTCAGAACAATATCAAGTTCTACACAGTAGATGGTGTCAAGCTCGGCAAGGAAACCGGCATGGGCACAAGAATCAATACTATCCTTCAGTCTGCATTCTTCAAGCTTGCAAATGTCATTCCGTTTGAAGATGCTCTGGGCTACATGAAGGCCGCTGCTGAAATGTCCTACGCTAAGAAGGGTCAGGACGTTGTAGAAAAGAACTGGAACGCTATTGATGCTGGTTACAAGGGCATTGTAGAAATCAATGTTCCGGAAGCTTGGAAGAATGCGGAAGATACTCCTATGGGTATGCCGAAGGTATCCTGTGCAAACAAGGAACTGGAAGATTTCGTTAACAACGTACAGATTCCTTGCAACGCACAGCAGGGTGACAAGCTGCCTGTTTCCACATTTGTGAAGCTGGCTGACGGTACATCTCCTTCTGGTTCTTCTGCGTTTGAAAAGCGTGGTATTGCTGTAACAGTTCCGACATGGAATCCTGATACATGTATTCAGTGCAACCAGTGCGCTTATGTATGTCCTCATGCAGTTCTGCGTCCGGTAACTCTGACACCTGAAGAAGCTGCTGAAGCACCGGCATCCATGAAACTGGCTGCTATGAAGCCGGCTATCGGCGACCTGAAGTTCGGCATGACAGTATCTGTTCTGGACTGCACAGGCTGTGGTGTCTGCGCTAACATCTGTCCGGCTAACAAGAAGGCTGAAACTCTCGTGATGAAGCCTCTGGAATCTCAGCTTGACCAGCAGGCAGCATTCGACTTTGGTACAACTAAGGACATCAAGCCGGAAGTAACTGCAAAGTTCACAGAAGCTACCGTCAAGGGTTCTCAGTTCAAGCAGCCGCTGCTGGAATTCTCCGGTGCATGTGCCGGATGCGGTGAAACTCCGTATGCAAAGCTCATCACCCAGCTTTTCGGCGACAGAATGTATATTGCCAATGCAACAGGCTGTTCTTCCATCTGGGGCAACTCCGCACCGTCCACACCTTACACTGTTAACAAGAAGGGATACGGCCCTGCATGGAGCAACTCTCTGTTTGAAGATAATGCTGAATTTGGTTATGGTATGTTCCTCGGTCAGGAAACTCTGAGAAACCGTGCTATTGCCAAGGTAGAAGCTCTTGCTGAAAAGGCTCAGAAAGAAGAAGTCAAGGCAGCATGTGCTAAATTCCTTGAAACCAAGAATGACGGCGCAGCCAACACACCGGCAACAGATGAATTAATCGCTGTTCTGGAAAAATGTGACTGCGATGATGCTAAGGCAATTCTGGCAGAAAAGGACTTCCTCCGCAAAAAATCTCAGTGGATTTTCGGCGGTGACGGCTGGGCTTATGATATTGGTTTCGGCGGTCTTGACCATGTTATCGCATCCGGCAAGAATGTGAACATCATGGTATTTGATACCGAAGTTTACTCCAATACAGGCGGACAGGCATCCAAGTCCACACCTACCGGTGCTATCGCACAGTTCGCAGCAGCCGGCAAGGTAGTCAAGAAGAAGGACCTCGCTGGTATTGCTATGAGCTATGGCTATGTTTATGTAGCACATATTGCAATGGGTGCTGACCAGAATCAGTGCCTGAAGGCAATCCGTGAAGCAGAAGCTTATGACGGTCCGTCCATCATCATTGCGTATGCTCCGTGTATCAACCACGGTATCAAGACCGGCATGGCAACTGCACAGGCAGAAGAAAAGAAGGCTGTTCAGGCAGGTTACTGGCATCTGTACAGATATAACCCCGACCTCAAGAAGGAAGGCAAAAATCCGTTTATTCTGGACTCCAAAGCTCCGAATACAGACGAATACAAGAACTTCCTCATGGGCGAAGTACGTTATAATGCACTGGCTCGTCAGAATCCGGAAAGAGCAGAAGTACTGTTCAACAACGCTGTTGAAAATGCTAAGGACAGATATGATTATCTGACCAGACTGACAAAAATGTATAATGACTAATCTGTAAAGATTAAAATTATCAGACCGCCGTACTGTTCACGCAGTACGGCGGTTTTTGATTTCGGGGAGGAGGAGCATCATCGCCGGAAGGTTGCAATAGGCCATGCAGGCATTTGCAATATCAGCAAGTGTCCAGACAAGTTCTAATTTCATGACCGTGCCGGTAAAAGCCGCCATACAGAACAGAAGCTGATAATATTTCAGATAATACTTAGGCACAGTCAGCGATTTCAGCGCATTCATACCGCAGAAACACCAGCCTGTCAGCGTACAGAATGCAAACAAGGCAGTCACTGGCGGAAGAACCCAGTCAGCAAGCACCCCCATTCCCATCCGGAATGCAGTCAGCACCAGACCTGCCCCCTCCTGACCGCTTTGAAGCGTATCGGTGCAGAGAATCACCAGTGCAGTTGCTGTACAGCAAAGGAATGTATCTGCAATGACTTCCAGCATTCCGCAAAGGCCTAAAAATTCGGGATTTTGTCCGGAAGTTCCTCCGTGAAGCAAGCCGCTGCTTCCGAGTCCGGCCTCATTTGAGAAAATCCCCCTCCGGATGCCCACCGAAACCGCATATTTCAAAGCTGTTCCGCTGATACCACCCCCAATTGCACGGATACCGAAGGCATTACGGAAAATTTCAGAAAAAACAGCCGGCAGATTTTTTCTGTAAAGAAACAGAATTATCACTGCACACAACAGATAGATTCCCGTCAGAAACGGAACAATAACAGCCGAAAATCTGCCGATGCGCTCCGCACCGCCGGAAACTATCAGGAATAAAATCATCATAATGCAGATACCGGTCAGCCATTCCGGAATCTGAAAAGAAGCCTGTAGAATTCCGGCCATTGCATGACTTTGTGTCATATTTCCCATGCCGAACGATGCGCCGATACAGCAGACAGCAAAGATTCCGGCAAGTTTTTTACTTTTCAAGCCATACCGGAGATAGGCCGGCGCACCGGAAATCTGTTCTGTCCGATAGTGACAGCTCAGCACATTTTCCGTATAGATAAGCCCCATACCGCAGAGGGCAGAAATCCACATCCAGAAAACTGCGCCTGCGCCTCCCAGAGTCAGAGCCGTGGCGACTCCGATGATATTTCCTGTTCCCATAGCTGCGCCGAGCGAAGTCATGCAAGCCTGAAATACAGACATACCGTGTCCGGTGCAGTCTGGTTTCCGGAACAGCAGACGGAAACTTCTGAAACAGCCTGTTTCGGGACTGCACAGACAAAAAATTCCCATTCCCAACAGAAGTCCGACCAGTCCGCTTCCCCAGAGCATTTGATTTAGGCCTGTCAAAAATTTTATCATATTTGCTCCTTTCTGCATAATACACTTGAAAAGCGTCCCTGTTTTATGTTATAATATATATATCTGATGATTCCGGAAGGAGGTCTGGCATCTTTGAAAGAATATTCTGCGGATTTGTCTGCCATGAAATTATTACAGATACTTGTCTGTCTGCTTGCTTCCCTGCTGATTTTTGCAAGCGGAAAATTCCTGTCACGCTGGCCGGCTGTGATGTGGGCACTGATAATCGGTTTCGTTCTGACTGCTGTGATACTGTGTTTTTTATGTATGCCGTTATATTTCTCAAATCTGCGGTGTATTGTGACATCCAGCCAGGTCACCGTCCGGACGGGAATATTCTTTCAGCGTGAGCAGTCCATCCGGCTACAGTCAGTACAGTTTGTACAGTTGATTACAGGGCCTTGGGACGGACTCCTTGGCCTGAACTTTATGATATTATATGTTTACGGCGGAAGTCTCATGATTTTTTTTCTGAAAAAATCTGACCGCTATGAACTGACAGAATTCTTAGAAAGAAAGGGTGTTTTCCATGCACCGTGAGCATCCTCTCCGGATTCTGAAATACAGTATGAAAACCATCTGGCTGTTGATATTTCCGTTTCTGCGTGGTCTCTGGAATATTCTGAAAGCTTGGAACAAGCACCAGATAACAGGATTCCGGCTGTCTCCGGAAGCTTTTCTGAACTGGCTCAACGGAACATGGTTTGACTTGCTGATTCTTACGATAATTCTGGGATATGGTTTCTGCATCTGGTTCTTCCGGAAATTCACAGTTGAAGACGGTCAGCTTTATGTACAGGACAGTTTTATTTTCACACGCAAGCGCATCATGCCGGTGAAGAATCTTTCTGCCATGACGATAGAACATTCTTTATTTCTCCGGCCGTTTCATGCCTCCTATCTGTATGCGGATACCGCATCCGGCCTGCTGAATTCCACAGATATTAAACTGCTTATCCGGAAGAAAGATGAACCTCTGTTTATTTCAGCTCTGCCGAGACTCCGGCAGGGAAAGCGACATCATTATGAACGAAAAGTCCGGCTCTGGAAGATATTATTATTCTCGGTGATTTTTTCGAGCAGTTTTTCAGGCGCACTGTATATTGCTGTATTCTGGTTTCAAAGCGGAAGAATCGCCCGTGATTTAATCAATGAATTTGAACTGACAGAACGCCTGAATACTGTTTCTCAGGAAGTAGCTGAACATCTGGCCGGTATTCCGCCGATAGCGGTAACTGTAGGCATTCTGATTCTTTCCTCATGGCTGTTGTCGATGATTAGCAATCTGATTCGCTACGGCGGTTTTTATATGGAAAGCGACAAGCGTCAGTTATTTGTGAAAAGCGGACTGATGACAACAAGATATTTTTATCTTCAAAATCACAAGATTAATTTTCTGGACATCCGGCAGAATCTTCTGACAAAGCTGTTTCGGGTGTATTCGCTGGCGGTGAACTGTCCGGGCTACGGCAATCAGCGGGGTGCAATGCCGATTTGCCTGCCGATTCTGACACAGAAAGAGCTTATTGAAACAATGCCGATGATTTTCCCCGGCAGTCGTTTTCTGAAAAATCAGCTTTGTCCGCCAAAGAATTCATGGTGGGGCTATGTGTGCTGGTGTGTTATCGGATTTGCGGCGATTTATCCGACAGGTGAGTTTCTGGAAAACCTGTTTCCGGCAGTACAGGAAATCACAAATCTGATGCAAATCACAATAGTGATACCGATTGTCTGGAAACTGATAGTGCAGATAGCCTCTCTTGTGACCAGCGGAGTGGGCATCTCGAAGAACCGGATTTGCATGAGATACTGTAAAGGCTTCACATTTCACACGATTGTGGCGGAAACGGACAGTGTTGTAAAAGTGCGGATTCATCAGCATATCTGGCAGAAGAAAAGCAACAAGTGTCATCTAACAGTCTATTTCCGTGCCGAAACACCTCAGAAATGCACTCTCTACTGTCTGGATTATACCGAAACCCGTGAATTATTATCTGAATTTATGACGAATATCAAATAAAAATCCCTCGGCGGTTTCTCCGCCGGGGGATTCTAATTTTAAAATTCAGCTTTTCTTAATGAAATTATCAGCCGAGTGTTACAACAACTTCATGAACGCCGTCAGCCTGCGCCGGAACAACATTGCCTTCTACAGCCTTGCCGTCCACTGTCAGGGAAACAACACCCTTAGAAACGTGATTCGGATTCTTGACAGTGATATTGTAAGTAGCACCACGGAACTGACGGGTTGCAGTAAAGCCATCCCAAGCCTTCGGGATAGACGGGTCAACCTTCAGGCCGTTCCAGTCAGGCATGATACCCAGAATATACTGAGAAACTGCTACAAAATTCCAAGCGGCAGTACCAGTCAGCCAGCTATTCTTAGCTTCGCCGTGACGGGCAGCATCCTTGCCGGCAATCATCTGAGCATATACATAAGGTTCAGTTCTGTGCAGGTCGGAATATTTTTCTTCTCTGTAAGCGGGAGCAATCTTGGAATAATATTCAAATGCCTTGTCGCCACGTCCGGCATAAGCTTCTGCGCAGATAATCCAAGCGTTGTTATGACAGAAGATACCAGCGTTTTCCTTATAGCCTGCGGGATAAGTAGAAATTTCACCATACTGAACATAATATTTTGTAAATGCCGGATTGTTCAGCACAAGACCATGTTCAGAATTCAGGTACTTGTCGATAGAATCCAGAGCCTTGATGTCTGCGCCCTGTTCCTTACCGACCTCGGACATCACCATGAAGCCCTGCGGTTCGATGAAGATTTTGCCTTCTTCGCATTCTTTAGAGCCCATCTTTGCGCCGGTATCGTCATAAGCTCTTAAGAACCATTCGCCGTCCCAGCCGTATTTCATGATATTGTCTTTCATCTTGTCGATTTCAGCCTGAGCAGCCTTTGCACCTTCTTCATCGCCCTTGTACTTGCAGAGGTCAACGAAAGCAGGGCCGGTGTATGTGAACAGGCCAGCAACCATAAGGGATTCTGCAATCTTGGAATACTTGTCCTCACCATACTTGGGAGAAGTGGAAGTCTGGAAAGATTCGCCGGGTTCTTCGCTCCAGCAGGACAGGTTGATGCAGTCGTTCCAGTCAGCACGCATTGCAAGCGGAAGTCCGTGAGGGCCTACATTCTGGGCAACATGATAGAAGCTCTGCTTCAGATGATGCATCATAGTCTGTGCTTTGGAAGCATCATTATCATAAGGAACTAATTCATCCAGAATACCATAGTCGCCGGATTCTTTGATATAAGCGGCTACAGAAAGAATCATCCACAGCGGGTCATCGGAGAAGTCTCCGCCGATTTCGTCATTGCCTTTCTTAGTGAGAGGCTGATACTGATGGTAGCATCCGCCGTCTTCAAACTGCGTAGAAGCAAGGTCAATCAAACGTTCTCTAGCACGGTCAGGAATCTGATGCACAAAGCCGAGCAAGTCCTGATTGGAATCACGGAAGCCCATACCTCTGCCGATACCGGATTCAAAATAAGAAGCGGAACGGGACATATTAAAGGTAACCATGCACTGATACTGATTCCAGATATTGACCATTCTGTTCATCTTGTCATCAGGAGTATTGACAGTATACTTGGACAGAAGTGCATTCCACATAGCCTTGAGTTCGCCGAGGCCTTCATCTACTTTTTCGGAAGTATTATACTTCTGAATCATTTCATAAGCACGGGACTTATTGAGGCTTTTGCCATCGGAGAGGAATTTTTCATCCTTAGGATTTTCCACATAGCCCAGAATGAAGATTAATTCTTTTGTTTCGCCGGGCTTGAGGTTTACAGCGATGCAGTGGGAAGCAATGGGAGACCAGCCGTCAGCCTTGGAGTTAGCAGATTTGCCGTTTACGACAGCCTGCGGATTTTCAAAGCCGTTATACAGGCCCATGAAAGATTCACGGTCGCAGTCAAAGCCTTCGATTTCAGAATTTACAGTATAGAAAGCAAAATGATTTCTACGTTCTTTGTATTCTGTTTTATGGAACATAGTAGAGCCTTCTACTTCCACTTCGCCGGTATTGAAGTTTCTCTGGAAGTTCGTGCTGTCATCCTGCGCATTCCACAGACACCATTCAATCATGGAGAACAGTTTGAAAGATTTTTCTGTATCGCCTTCATTTTTGAGGACAACACGCTGAATTTCGCCGTTGTAGTCCTGCGGAACAAAGAAAGTGACTTCTGCGGAAAGGCCATTCTTCTTGCCGGTGATGATGGTATAGCCCATACCGTGACGGCATTCATAGGAATCGAGTTCGGTTTTGGCCGGAGACCAGCCGGGAGACCAGATAGTGCCGTTATCATTGATATAGAAATAGCGTCCGCCCATATCGACAGGGACGTTATTATAGCGATAGCGGGTAATTCTTCTCAGGCGGGCATCTTTATAGAAATGATAACCGCCGGCGGTATTGGAAATCAGGGAGAAGAAAGCCTGTGTGCCGAGGTAGTTAATCCACGGATAGGGGGTTCTGGGGGAAGTGATGACATATTCTTTGTTGACATCATCGAAATGACCAAACTTCTGCATAGCAAAAAAACTCCTTTTCATGATAAATATTTCAAATTTTATTGTTCATGATAATAGAACATCATGAATATTATAACATATTCCGGAAATATTAGCAAGTCTTTTCCGATAATTTTTCGGGAAAGTCATTGCTGAAAATCTGTCTGATTATTTGTGCATATTGTCTCAAAGCTATAAAACGGATTTTACAGAATCGTGAAGAAATGCTGGTGGAATATGGTGCTTTCATTGGGAGCAAGTTCTTTATATCCGGTAACAGCATCCGGCATGTCGAGATTAGGAGCATCAATCATAGCGGACATCGGCTCAGGGCAGAAATAGCCATTGAAGCCCTTGTCATTCCAGAAAATCCAGAATTTATATTCCTCTCCGACTTCATAGCAGATTTTTTTCTTGGACTTGATGTCTTCGGCGATGATGCCATAAAGATTTTCGCCATTATATTCAGTATGTTCAGCGAAATACATTTCGTTGTCGATGTTCTGGAGCACCGGACGGCGAGTGCCGTTTTTGTATTCGTTATCCTGAGAAGTCAAATCGACAAATTCACCGGTCGGCAGACATCTTTCATTCAGAACCCAGCGTTTTCCGATAGGTGCGAGCAGACGTTCATCTTCCTGTTTTGCGCCGTCCACGAACGGAGAATTGATTGTCGTATGTGTTGCTACGGAAATTGGCATCTGCTTATCGGAAAGATTTGTCAGTTTGAATTCATATTCCAGACCGCAGGCGGAAAGCGTAAACAGAAATTCTGCTTTGAACTTAATCGGCAGATACCGGAAGAATTCATCTTTTTCATCATAGAGGTATTCTGTCTTGCACCATGCGCAGTTATCATCTGATTTATGCTCTGTCACGGTGTGGGTTCTTTTATGCAGAAAACCGTGAATGTGGTTATTATAAGGTGCTTTTTCGTTGACAGGAAGCTGATATTCCGCATCAGAAGTTTTCAGAATGCCGTCAGCGAAGCGGTTCGGCAGATAGAGAGTCGGCAGACCCCAGACTTCTGCGGACTGCAACAGAGTTTCAAGAGTATTTTCCGGACTGAAACGGAAAAATTCAACATGATTTTTATCATCATGCAGGCGGATGACATTTGAGCCGACCTGCGGTGCGATAAGGGCTGTATAGCCTCCTGCCTGAAGCTGAACGCAGTTCATACCGCCGAATTCAATAATTTTAGTTTGATTCATAGAAATCCTCCTTCAGAGTTTTAATTTATGTTTTTATTATAGCATGAAAAATCTGATTTGTCTATAGAAAAAATATGAACAGCACCGCTTTTCAAGGCGATGCTGTTTAAAAAATTTGTCAGACATTTTTCTGAAAATTTATCAGATTTTAACCTTGTTTTAATTTTAATAGTGTAGTATAATAGTAATAACAATACTAAAGGAGATGACCTTATCTATGAAATTAAAATTTGCAAAACTGAAATTATTCTCTCTGATGGCTGGAATGGTGATGCTGTTCACAGGATGTTCTGAAACAGCAAGTCCCTCCTCTGTTTCTACTTCAT
>JAFRMZ010000133.1 GCA_017430465.1 Oscillospiraceae bacterium | reverse complement strand
TTCACCGGTGCAAGAGGAAAATCCGGTACTTCCGATGCTTCTGCCGAATTTGTCGGCGATGTCAGAAGAATTCTTGATGAAGGCGATGTTATCTGGCAGACCGGAGAACTCGGCAGAGTTGACCTCGGCGGTGGCGGAACAGTAGCAGCCTATATCGCTAATCTGGATATTGATACAATTGATATTGGTGTTCCGGTGCTGTCCATGCACGCACCTTATGAGCTGGTAGCCAAAACAGATGTCTGGGCGGCATACAGAGCATTTAAAGTCTTTCTGGAATCTTGAACGGTGAACTGACATGACAAAGCTGATTTCATGGAATGTCAACGGTTTCCGTGCAAATCTGAGCAAGGGTTTTGAAGCATACTTCAAAACCCTTGATGCAGATATGTTCTGCATTCAGGAAACAAAAATGCAGCCGGAACAGGTGACAACAAAATTTGACGGATATGAACAGTATTTCAACAGCGCAGTCAGAAAAGGCTATTCCGGAACGGCACTGTTCACCAGACAGATTCCTTTGAAAGTGGAATTCAATTATGGAACGCATACCGATGAAGGACGGACGATTATCGCAGAATATGAAAAATTCAGATTAATCAATATCTATGTCCCAAATGCACAAAGAGAACTGACACGGCTCGGCTACCGGATGCAGTGGGAAGATGATTTCCGTAATTTCCTGATAATGCTCGATAAGGACAAGCCTTTGATTATCTGCGGAGATATGAATGTCGCTCATCAGGAAATTGACCTGAAAAATCCAAAAACCAATATCGGCAATGCAGGGTTCACCAACGAGGAACGCAGAAAGTTTTCTGAATTGCTGGAAGCTGGTTTTACGGATTCTTTCAGATACCTGCATCCAGACCAGAAAGATGCCTATACATGGTGGTCATATATGCATCAGGCGAGAAGCCGTAATATCGGCTGGCGGATTGATTATTTTCTTGTCTCGAACCGGATTGCAGATAATATCCGGAAAGCCGAAATTTATCCGGACATCATGGGCAGTGACCATTGTCCGGTAGGTCTGGAAATAGATTTATAATATTATGTTAAGAAAGGATTTTCATCATGAAGAAAAAAACAAAACAAACTCAAAAGAAAAAATGCAATATTTTCTGCGTGTTCGGCAGTCTGGCACTCTGCGCCGGAAGTTTTCTTCTTCTGCCGATTATTCTGGACAAACTGACAAACATCGCTTACCGGATAATGTATCCGGTGCAGGATGATGAATAAGAAAGGGAAGTGCTATGGAATATCATCCCGAACAACTGGCGGCAAAGTGCCTTCAGGAAATCAATCAGAAAATCAGAAATCTGAAAAAATTAAATATTGTGATTCTGGGAAAATCCGGAGTCGGGAAAAGTACGCTGATTAATTCTGTATTCCGTGAGAATCTGGCAAAAACAGGCATCGGCAGACCTGTCACGCAGGAAATCCGAAGCTATACAAAACCGGATTTTCCGCTGACTATCTACGATACTCCCGGTTTTGAACTCGGCAAGGAACAGCAGGACAAGACCAAAAAAGAAGTACTGGAGCTTATCCGGAACGGCGCATCTTCGGATGATGTCAATAAAGCAATTCACTGTATCTGGTACTGCATCAATGTCGGCTCGAACAGAACATTCGACAGCTTTGAAGAAGCATGGCTCAGAGAGTTTACAGAAGAAAATAAAATCACCAAAGTGCCGATTTTTATTATTCTGACACAAGCCTGCCCGAAGAAAAAAGCACTCGAAATGCAGAAGCTTGTCGAAGCCGAAAATTTTCATATCAGCAAAGTAGTGCCGGTACTGGCGCAGGATATGGAACTTGATGAAGATTATACAGTAAAGGCTTATGGACTGAATACGCTGATTGATTTGATGACACAGGTGCTTCCGGATGATTTGCAGGATACATTGCAGAATGTGCAGAAAGCCTCGCTGGATGCAAAAAAAAAGAGAGCACAGGCCATCGTGGCCGGCGCAGTCGCTACCGCTTTTGGTGAAGGATTTGTACCTGTTCCGTTTGCAGATGCGGCTATGCTTGTGCCGACACAGGTCACCATGCTGGCAAGCATCACCGCAGTGTTCGGGATGAATATCAGTAAAAGTCTGCTGACTTGTTTTGTATCTTCCACAATCGGCGCAGGCGGTGCGACAATTCTCGGCCGGACGATTGTATCCAATCTTCTGAAACTGACTGGCGTGGGAGCTGTTCTCGGCGGAACGATTTCCGGCACAACGGCCGGATTGCTTACAACGGCACTCGGCGAAGCGTATATCAAAATTCTGGAAATGATTTTCAAGGGCGAAATGCGTCAGGAAGAACTCGATACCCCCGAAGGCAAGAAGAAAATCAAGGATTTATTTCTGGAATTTCTGAAAAAAAATAAAAATTAACGAATCAAGGGTGATAGTATGCTGCTCAAAGCAGTGAAGATAAACAAAATTTATAACGGCGTGAAGTTGCTGTCCGATGTTGATTTGCAGATTGAAGATAACGACAGAATCGGCTTAATCGGTGCGAACGGATGCGGAAAATCTACTCTGCTGAAAATTCTGCTCGGTCAGATTCTGCCAGACCATGAACAGGAAGAAGATGGACAGATTGTTCGTGCATCAAAAACTTCTGTCGGCTATCTGGCACAATCGGCAGCTCTGGATTCCAGTCTGACCGTCTGGGAGGAAATGCAGAGTGTCTTTTCTGATTTGCTTGAAGTACATGAAAAAATAAAAAAGCTGGAACTACAACTTGCAGATTTGCATCATGATGAAAAAATTCTGGAAGAATATGACCGGCTTTCCGCATGGTTTCAAATGAACGGCGGTTATGAAATTGATGTGAAAATCAAGACAGTACTATTCGGTATGGGCTTCACGCAGGAGGAATTTCACAGAACAGTTTCAGGATTCAGCGGAGGCGAAAAAACAAGACTTGCACTCTGTAAATTACTGCTGGAATCGCCTAATTTATTAATTCTGGATGAACCAACCAATCATCTGGATTTTGAAACTATCCAGTGGCTGGAAGATTATCTGCAAACAAGCCGGAGCGCACTTCTGATAGTGTCACATGACCGCTATTTTCTGGACAAACTTTGCACAAGCATCTGCGAAATCGAACGTGGAAAATTAACCAGATTCAAAGGAAATTATTCAGATTATACGGTTCTGAAAGCCGCTGCTGTCGAACGTCAGGCAAAAGAATATGCGCTTCAGCAGAAAGAAATTGCCAAACTGGAAGACTATGTCGCCAGAAACATGGCACGGGCCTCAACATCGAAAAGTGCAAAAAGCCGTCAGAAACAGCTTGACAAGATGGAACGTATCGAAAAACCCGTGACAGCGCAGAAGCGTGCCGGACTGAACTTTACTTATGAAATTGAACCTCCTCAGGAAGTTCTGGAAGTCCGCAATGCGGATATTTCTGTCGGCGAGGGCATAAACCGCAAAAAACTGCTTGACGGGATTAATTTCATCGTCCGCCGTGGCGAAAAATTAGGCATCATCGGAGTAAACGGCATCGGAAAATCCACGCTTATGAAGGAAATTTTAAATATTCTCCCTCATGATGGCATCATGAAATTCAACAAAAATATCAAAACAGCATATTTCGACCAAGAAAGCACAAATCTGAATCCGGAAAATACTGTCATTGAGGAACTGCATGACAGATTTCCGGCAATGCTTGACGGTGAAATCCGGAATCTGCTCGGACAGGTGCGTATTGTCGGCGAGGATGTATTCAAGCCGATTTCGGCACTCAGTGGCGGTGAACGTGCAAGAGTCTGTTTTGCTCTGCTGATGCTTGAACATGCAAATGTGATGCTTCTGGACGAACCAACAAATCATCTCGATTTGCCGATGAAAGAAGTTCTCGAAGATGCTCTTGAGGATTATACAGGAACACTTCTGTTTGTTTCGCATGACAGATATTTTCTAAAACGGCTGGCAACTCAGCTTCTGGAGCTGACGCCTGAAGGTGCGGTTCTGCATCCTTACGGGTTTGAGAAATATCTCGAAGAGAAAGCCCGTCAGAAAGCTGAAGCACAGGCAATTCTCCAAGCTGAACAACTCGAAAAGGCAAGGCGGAACAAACAGGCCGCAGCGGTATCCTCCCACCGGACAAAAGCCCAGAGAAGTGCTGATGCCGCCAGACGAAACCGCATGAAAGAACTCGAAAAGCAAATCGAAGAACTGGAAATCCGTGTTGCAGAACTGGAAGAAAAGCTGACACTTCCTGAAATCTGCACGGATTACCAGAAAATGCAGGAAGTCTGCGCCGAGATGGAACAGGCAAAGAATCAGTCAGAAGCTTGCTTCGCAGAACTTTGTGAATTGGAATCTGCCGGCTGAAACGCATTTTTTGTCGATTGTGACAATTTTCCGGAAAAAGCATTCATAAAGTTCGGATATTTCGTATATTGCACTTTTTACGAAAATCGTGTATGATTAAGTTATGAAATATAATTTTTAAATCTATGAAAAGAGGATTCTGTTTATGAAAATGAAAAAATATCTTGCCTGTTTGACTGCTGCTTTGATGATGGGTGCAGCATTTACTGCCTGCGGAGGTTCTTCCGAAAGTAGTTCCTCTGCGGATAATACAAGTTCTGAAATCGTTCAGGAAGCTCCGGAAACTTCTCCTGTAGCCGCTAACGGCGATGCTGATGCAAGTGCTGCTGAATCAGATGCGCCTGCTGAGGATACCTCTGTTGTTTCTGCGGATTCTTCGGCAGATGGTGCACAGGAAGTCACCGGCGCACAGGATGTGGAATTTGAACCGGCTAATTCTGCTCAGCCCGGTCAGGCATATCTGGCAATTGTTGACGGTCAGTGGTGGATTCAGTACTGGGGCAGTGCTGAAAAAGATGGCTACATGCTTTCTTATAATGCCGGTATTGCCGATATTCAGGGCGATGGTTCTTATACAGTCAGCGTAACAGCAGATACCAACGGTTTCCGTTATGATACTACCGGTGACCCTACTGACCAGTATGTTCCGGAAGGACTCAGCTTTATGTCTGTTATGATTCCGGAAGGCGAATCCCTTTATCCGGGAGCAGTTATCACCATCGACAGCATTAAGGTGGATGGCAAGGAAATCGAACTGACCGCCAAGAATTATACTTCCAGCGATGACGGCTCGGAAACCAGAACTAATATTTATAATTCTTATGTCAGTGCCCCCTCCGATGATGCACGCTCTGCAGAAGGTGCACTCTACGATGCAGACGGCAATGCTGTAGACAATATCAAGGACTATTCTGCACAGATTATTGACCCCTCTGCTTTTGCAACATGGACAACAGTAGAAGTCAACTTTACTATTACCGGCACTGACGGAAGCAATGCGCCGGCTGCTGATGCTGATACCGCAACCGATAACGCTGATGCAGATACTTCTGCTGATGCCGAATAAGCATAAAAAGAATGAAAATGTAAAAGCTAGCAACAGAGGTCATAACAACAGTTCTGACCTCTGTTTTATAAAAAATTTAAAACAGAAAGGAATTTTGACGATGATTAAAACTCTCAATCAGAACAATTTTCAGGAAGCTATTCAAAGCAGTACACCGATTCTTGTAGATTTCTGGGCAACATGGTGCGGACCTTGCATGATGCAGGGCGAAATTCTGCATCAGATTGATGAAGAAACTCCTTCTCTGCAAATCGGTAAGGTCAATGTCGATGAATGCCGTGATTTGGCTGTCAAGTTCGGCATTTCCGCCATCCCGACCATGATTCTTTTTCAGGATGGAAAAGCCGTGGAATCTGTTACCGGTCTCCGCAATGCCGGACAGATTAAGGAAATTTTCCGGAATCACGGGGTTTCATGCTGATGGTCAGACTGAACGAAGACAAAAAAATCGTGGAAACTATCCACGAAGGACTCAAACAGACCGGCGGTTACTGTCCGTGCCGGCTGGAACGTACTCCGGATACCAAATGTATGTGCAAAGAATTCCGGGAACAGATTGCTGACCCCAATTTTGAGGGTTATTGTCATTGTCTTCTATATTATAAAGACAATCAGAAATAAAATGCACTGCCGGAATTGTTTTGTTCCGGCAGTGATTCTTCATGAAAGGTATCAGATTTATGGATATTTTCAAGAATCTTTTCGGGAAAAAGAAGAAGCTCGACACACCCGTGATGTATAAGGAAAAAAAAGACGATTCTGCACTTTCAAAGCTGGAAAATCTTCTGAAACAGGACATTCCGCCAGAAGTACGGGAACAGATAACGCAGGACATAGCACATCTGAAATCGGGAGATTACGGCGAAAATCAGGTGAAATTTGCTCTACAGAACAGCTATATGCCGATGTATATCCTGCATGATGTCTATTTGCAGGAAAACGGCCTGACTGCGCAGATTGATTTTTTAGTCATTACCCGAAAGCTGATTCTTGTCATAGAATGCAAGAATTATAGTTCCGATTTGCAGATTGATAAAAGCGGACAGTTTATCATCACCAAAAAAGACGGCACAAGACAAAGCATTTCCGACCCGACAGAACAGAACCGCCGGCATGTGGATTTGCTGTGCAGAATCTGTCCGGATGTAAAAAAACGCTGTTATCCGGTAGTAGTTTTTACCGACAGCAGAAGTATTCTGAAAACGGAAAAAGCTCCGGAAGCAATTCAGAAACAGGTTATCAAGGCTGATAAACTGGTAAATTTTATCAGAAATCTGCATGGAACGCTCCGTATTTCTGATTTTTCCGATGAAGAAATGAAAAAATATGCTGATTTTTTTCTGAGTAAAAATACAGAAAATTCTGTTGATTATACAGCCAAGTATCAGAAATATATCAAGAAAAAATCTTCTGTACCGGCAAAATCTGCACCGGAAAAAAAGACCGCAATCAAGCAGAAAAAATTATCCTGTCCGCACTGCAAGGCCGATATTGCAAAAGGTACTTACGGTTTGTACTGTTCCAAAAAATGTGGTATGAAACTGGATAAGATTTATGGAACATCTCTCACAGAAGAACAGGTTTCGGCACTGCTGAACGGAAAATCTGTTGCTTGTATAACCAAATCCGGAAAAACAGCCGTTCTGCCGGAAATCGAAGAAAATCGCTATCAGGGGAAAATTTCTTATCAGTGGAAAACAAAGCTCCTGAAAAAATCATAAAGCAAAAAAAGCATCAGTGCATAATCATGCAACTGATGCTTTTCGTTCAGAAACGGCTAATTTTTCAAGTGACTTTCCCTTGTGATACTGCTGAAGATAGAGTTCTGTACATTTGCGGTATTTGGCAAATAATTTCACGGCTTCTTTCTGATTGTGATATACTTTCCAGCATCCGGTGCAGAGACACGGCTTTTTTTCGATAAAACCAAGCACATCCTCCGGCGGATACCCCAGAAACAAGCCGATTTCATGCGGAAAATCTTCTTCTGTCCGCAGACGGGAAATCAGTTCAGCAAGACACTGATTCAGATTCAAATTCTGATACCCTTGTTCTTTCAGAATCCGGCAGGTTTCACAGCAATCGAAATCCTGTCTGAGCCGTTCCGGACGGTAGACATAAATCAGTGCCCTTTGATTCTGATACCGGAGTGGCAGTACCCGAAGCCCTTTGTTATGCAGAAGCCGGTTCAGATACCGGATTTCAGCATGTAATTCCTCTTTGGTGCTGAAATCGCATCCGAACAGATTTCCGGTTTTAAGTCCGGCAAGCGTTGGAGAACAATGCCGGATAACAGTTTCTTCCGACATAGGCGGTCAGGCGGAAACTGCGGTATGTTCCTGCAAAATATTCCGCAGGGCAGAAGCGGAACTTGTATGGGAACGCACAATCACAGTATTCTTATTAGTAGAATTCAGTGCTGTTTTAATCATTTTGTGGGAAGCTGTTCCGGTGAACAGCACCAGCAAATCCGGAGAACCTATTTTTTCTTTCAGTCCGTCACGCATCTGGGTAAAAACTTTTGCACGACATTTATAAGATTTACAGATGTCTTTATACTGGCGGGTCATGCAGTCATTTCCGCCGACAATTACAATACTCATGATAAAATCAAATTCCTTTCGTTTTCATATTGTTTTCATAGTTATTGATTTTCATGATTTTATTATACACAGAAATGAAATAGTTTTCCACTCCAAAGAAGATAAAAAACAATCCGAAAAGACATTTTTGAAATTGCCTGAAAAAAATCAAATTTCAGGCATATTTTTATGAAAATAAATAAAAATCAGAAAAAAATGCAGTTATCTTTCCGAACGGACACTTTCAATCGGAAGGTTTTTCTGATTCCGGAAATCTCTGGGAGTCATGCCCATAACCTCCCGAAACGCTTTGGAAAATTTACTGCCGTTATCATATCCGCATTCTCCGGCAATGTCAAGGATAGTTCTGTCAGTTTCCTGAAGCATACGGGCAGCGGAAAGCATTTTCTGTGTCCGGACATAGGCATAGACAGAATTTCCGTACACGTTCCGGAAGCTTTTCTTGAGCTGAGTCGGTGACACCTGAAACTTTTCAGATAATTCGTCAATCGTGAAATGCCGGCTCATATTTGCACATACATAAGAACAGACTGCTTTTGCAAGGCGCACCTGCGACGGCGGACAGCTATGCTGTTCGGTCTGGGAAATACGTGTATCCAGACTGCTCAGAAACAACAGCAGTTCCAGAACTTTGATTTTAAAATAACCGTTCCGGATGCTGGAAGGAACAGTATATAATTCTGAAAAAATATGTTCCAGACTCTCTGTCGAACGGATGATAAAACATGGCTGGGCAGAACAGAATTTTTCCATCAGCAGGGCAGGGCGGACATTGACATCGTCCAGAAAACAGGAAAGACAGGCAGGTGCTTTAGTGGTATCAATCCGGATGGTGATGCCGTGATAATGCCTTGTCGGAAAAAAGGCTTCTGTACCGTCTGCATTTCCTCGGCTGACGGACAAATCGCCGGAAGCTAGATAATAATATTGCTTTCCTATCTGATATTCATAGCGTCCTTCCCGACAGTGATGGATTTCCAGCATCTGTTTTTCATCCTGCGCCGGATAGGCATATCTTGATATATGTACATCCTGATAGATAAGCTTAATGCCCGGAAATACCTGATATTCTGTCAGGGTGATTTCTCCGGAACTGTTAGCAGTCTGACAGACTTCACGTGTATCCGGAGCAGTATTCTGCATCATTTCATGAAAACCGCCTTTCTGATTTTAGTTAGCTACAGCTAATATTATAGCTTTTTTC
>JAFRMZ010000132.1 GCA_017430465.1 Oscillospiraceae bacterium | reverse complement strand
AGCGAATACAGAGCTATCATGAACTTTTTTCATATCGAAGAATTAATGCAGAAACTGAAAGAAAACAAAGAAATGCTTGAAAAAGCAATTCAGATTTTGAAAGATTTTAAAAAAGCCGTAGATGATGTGCTTGATTCAGGATATAACAACGACCTGTTTCAGGAATATCCAACTCTCTACAGTAAGTATGATAATATGAAAAGTATTTATCTCACAGAAATTACACAGAAAAGACCAATCTATCTGCGTGATATCAGAGCGTTATATTGTGAAAAAGTAGACAAAGCATTAAGCCTTGATGCTACTTTGGATGAAGTAACAGTAAACCGTATTCCTACACTGCTCAACAGAAAATTAAAAGCAGAATTTGAAAACGATACTTCAAGAATACTGGAAATTGATTCTGTTGTCGTGACTTATCAGGAAATTTTATCCGCTGTCTGTGTAACCGGCATGAGTCAATATATGAGAGACAGAAAAGGAGAACTTGGCGGAGAACAGGAACAGGAACAAAAAGCAATCTCTGCAACATTTACCTATATCTGGCAGAAACGTCTTGAAAAATTGCAGGAAATCGTACAGCTGTATTCGGACAAGCTCACACAGGAATGTTGTGAACAGCTGAATATTGAAATTCCTACATTTCAGGTTGCAATCGGTCAATATTTCAACGGAAATGAACTCAAACTGCGTGATTTGAATACAAATCAAATCGGTGCTATTATCAAAAAGGCTATGGAAGAAAGAAACTATGCGAAACATGGTGCTGGTGATGGCATTATAGGATGGTTCAAAAGAATTTTTGGCCATGCAGACAAAAAAATAACTCTGGAACAGGTGCTTGCTGTCTATCAAGGTGCAAAACTGTATGAAGATTTACGCACCGTTTACAGAAAAAATGGAAATTTGGAAGAATATCTTGAAAAGCAGGTTCGCCATCCGCTTAAAGCAGATATGGATAATTTCATTTCTACGACAGAATCTGAAATCAATCATCTTACCAGAAATTTAGCCTCCGCTACAGAACAGATTGAAACAGCTTTGGATGACAGTGAAAAATATCAGAATAATATCGAAAAATTGGAAAATGAAAAACGTGCCATCCTGAACCTGAAACATGCTGTCGAAGAATTCACCGTTTCATGGAAAGAGGTTTTGAAGTCATGAACCAATATTTTTTAACAGAGATTGCTTTGAAAAAAGGCTATATAGAACGCAAGCCTGCTTTGAAAGAACTGCTTAAAATCCTGTTTCCTCATCATACAGAGAAAGAACTATGGGAAAACCCAGTAGAATGCGATAAACTGAATGAAACAATTGATGTTTTTCTTAAAAATATGCTCGGAAAATCAACGGCTGACCTTTGCATTGATTACTTTATCAGTTTGTACGGTGATGGCAGTATAAGGACAGACCATTCAACCATCAGACAGACAATTCATGAAGTCGTGAAGCATAAAGAAAAAATATATAAAAACATCGAGGAGAGGTGCAAAACATGAAACCATCTGAAAAATTTCAGAAAGCAGAAATTCTAGAAAAAAAGGAGGTTGTGTCTATGATAAAAGCTGTTATTACAATTTTTATTATCGTAGCTTGTGTCGCTATAATTGCCATTATAGCAATTGTTTGTATCGCTGCAAAAGCTTCTAAAAAACAGTTGGCTACACCTCAAGAACAGTATATTTCCAAAGAAGCAGCAAATAAAATCATGCGTCTTCTGGAAGCACTTGATACACTGAATCAGTAAACTAGTGAGGGATTTTTTTGAATATTACAGAATATGTAAAAAAATTTAGTGAAACACCACTGACACATCTTAACATCCGTCAGGCAGATATTTTGGTATTAACTGTACTGAGCTATATTGATTTTTCCATGGTTTCCAGCGGATTTGAGAAATGCATAAAACTTTCTGATGCAATTAACCAATTGTTTGCCTTTGGAATTCATGAAAAATATAGAAATGTAGAATTTTTGAGAAATCTGCGCAACAGTAAGCGCTTTTCTGATTTGTATCTTTGCGGTTATCGAAATGAATTTGATTCTCTCAGTAATGCAACACAATTTTCAGTTGTAACAATTCGTATTACTGAATTCTTATGGTTTATCAGCTACAGTGGTACAGATGGCACTGTAGTCGGCTGGAAAGAAGATTTTCAGTTTTCTTATCTTCCACAAACACCTGCACAGGAAAAAGCTCTGCAATACCTCCAAACGGCTTCCGAAAAGCTGAAAGGTAATTTTATCATTAGCGGACATTCTAAAGGCGGAAATTTAGCTGCCTATGCTTCTATCTTAGTAGAAAGGACAGTTCAGGAGCGTATCAATGCTGTTTACTGCAATGATGCACCAGGCTTTAATCCACATATAAATATTTTTGAGCAGGACGGCTATCAAAGAATTGCTACCAAGTTTTCATGTATTGTACCGCAGGATTCCATTATCGGACAGCTGTTGCAGACTTTTCCGCAATATGACTGCTGGAATGTGATTTATAGCAATTCGCCTGATATGATTCTACAGCATGATATATTTAGCTGGGAGATTGATGAAGAAGGCAATCCCTGCTGGCTTTCCAAAATGAATTCCAGTACCAGAACAGTTATGAAAGAAATCAATCATGCGATTCTTAGCCTTTCTATAAGAGAACGAAAAGAACTGACAAATTTTATTTTCGATTGTCTGGAAGAAAAAAATATTCGTCATCTTAAAGCAATAAAATATTATCTTCCTTTGAAATATCTTATGCGTTTCAAGTAAACAATAATATTGTTACTACAATTAAGCAAATTTTAAAATTATCGTTATGTGTTCGGACATCTGAAAATGCATAAAAAGAGTGTGAAAAGTGCATAAGCAAATTCACTGAAAATGAACGTTTTGTGTTTTTTGTTTTTGAAACGAATTATTTCCTATAGCACCACTTTCCAAGAAAATCATGAATTAACTTAAGAAAAGTGCCAATATTTCATATCTTTTTGGGGTGAAAGGATTTTTTGCCAGTTTGGGGTACGGAACGAAAGTGGCAAAAAATATTTAATACCCTAAAGCATATGATAACAGAGTTTCTTGCAAGCTCTATCATGGTTTTAAAAGCCATTCTGTAGCTTATTTGAAACCTGTTTTATGCTATTTTTGATTTTCAAGCCATGAAAAAACTTGGAAAACGGTATGCGATCAATATTCAACGTCTTGCAATGAAAAATCCATTCATGTCCAACTAGATTTTCACAATTTGAAAGTAATGTCAAAAAAAAATCACAGTAAGGCACAATTGTGAATTACTGTGAACGGAAAACTCACAATTCAGGATTACGACATATAGTAGGAATTGTGAGACTCCATGGCATGACAGATTTTATCTGTGATACAGTTGGAGTTTCTCTCAATGTGGAAAGTACCGTTAGAAGATATTTCAGATATTTGTAAGGATTGAGACTGTTCCGGTTTACCGTTTCTATCATGGTGCAGATGGCTGCACTGGATTCTGCTCCTTTTTTCCGTGTCGCAGAACAGGAAAATTCTGGGCATTCAAAATTTTAGTTTGTTTTTCTAACTTTTTGGTGATTGCTGTTTTTGAAATCATAGAAAATTTCCTAGAAATAGGTCATTTAAATTGCAGTGAAATTGATTGGGTTCAATTGAACCGCCTCAAAAGTCATATACTCAAAAATGGGATAAAGTTTTCTAGATTCCTCAAAAAATTAAAGGGGGTGCATAAACAAACGAAAGCCTTACCTATCGTTTGTGAGTGTAATTTTCATACATTACACTTTTTGACTCTCATTCACTTCTTAATAACAGAAAAACAACACAGCGAAAGAGTAATTTCTCAAAAAGCCTGAAAATAGGGCGATTTCAGAGATTACCCTTTCGTTTGTTTGTATTCAATACGCAGTGAAAATATCTCCGCGTCCGTCAAATGTCCAGATATTTTCTTTTTCAAAGTAGCATTCCACATGATGCTCTTTCAGTTCACGGATTGTGGACAGGCTGTCAATGGTATTTCTTGCGAACCTGCTCACACTTTTTGTGATGATAAGATCGAAGCGTCCGGCAAGAGCATCTGCAACCATTTGTTTGAACCCCTCACGCTTTGCCGTGGAACAGCCGCTCAGATCCTCGTCAGCATATACCCTGACAAATTCCCAGTCATCATGTTTCTGAATGTAGTCCGTATAATAGCTGACCTGTGCTTCATAAGATGTGAGCTGTTCTTCTGAATCTGTGGATACTCTTGCGTAAGCAGCCACTTTTCTTTTAATGGGAGTATCAATCGGGGCGGCGGTATACCGGCTGATGGATGCAGGAATTTTGGTTACTGTACTCATTTTTCTTCCTTTCTGCGGTATTTTCGCTTGCTTGGGATATACTGCTGTGTTACGCTGTGACCGTCACGGAAATGAAACGTCAGCATATCGCCAAGAATTGAAATATGTGTCAGTTTCTGTTCCATGATTTCCACATCAAATTCAGGAATATCCAGTACGGCGGCGATTTGTTTTTTCAGGGCTTCGTCCTGAATGGTTTTCGGTCTTGCTGTATCCAAAGAAACACGATGATGCTTAAAGCATTCCCACCACAGTTCTGTAGTGCCGTCGGCATAATATTTTGTCTTCGCAGTCAGATTCTGTCCGCAGGCTTCACATTTGATAAACAAAGATAAATCATGCCTGAAATATTTGAAAGTCTCTCTGGATTTGTAGACCTCAGCGTGTTCTGCACGCTGTTCTTCAGACCAGAATGCTTTTCTCCGTGGATATGACGATTTCGGCTTTTTTCCGTCTTTTGGATGATGCATATAGGTATCTTTTGCAGCGACGCCGTTCACAATCGGAACACCGTACCGCCTTGCAATCTCCTGCTGCACTGCATCAAAAGTTTCCTGTGAGATAATCGCAGGATGAGATTCCTGCACAAGATACATAGGCAGTTCACCGTGATTTTTTCGCTCTTTATGCGATACATGGCTCTCAGTATAATACTTTTGCAGCAGCACATTTCCGGTGTACTTCTCCTGACGGAGAATATAGCTTAATACTGTCTCTGTGAACTTTTTCCCATAATAGGATTTTGTGCCGGATTCATTCAGTTTCCTGCAAATGATGTAACAGGAATCGCCCGCAAGATACCATTCAAAAATCTGGCGGATTACTTCTGCTTCCTCCGGTACAATTTCAAATTTTCCGTCAACGATTTGATAGCCGTAGCAGATGCAGTTTCTTGGCTGACCGTTTTCATAGCGTTTGCGGATACCCCATTTGCAGTTTTCGGAGATGGAACGGGATTCTTCCTGTGCGAAACCTGCAAGAAGGGTAAGCATCAGTTCTCCGCCGTCCGAAAATGAGCTGATATGCTCCTTTTCAAAACGTACTTCAATGCCGAGTTCTTTCAGATGGCGTACTGTCCGGAGCAGGTCAACAGTATTCCTTGCAAAGCGTGAGATGCTTTTTACCAGCACAATGTCGATAAGCCCCCTGTCACAGTCATCAATCAGTCTTTTAAACTCCTGCCGGTTGGAAATTCCTGTTCCGGAAACCGCACTGTCTGCATAGACTCCGGCATATTCCCATTCAGGATTTTTCTGAATCAGGTCACTGTAATAGCTGACCTGTGCGGATAAGGAGTGCATCAGGCGGTCAGTTTCCATTGAAACACGGGCATAGGCAGCGACTCTTTTCCGTTTCGGAAGAGCGGGAATTTTCGGTTCAATTTTCGTAATTTTAGGCTTGTTTTCTGCCATAAAGCAGACCTCCTTTCAGCTACCATATTACCGTATCACGGCGGATTAGTCAACGGTTTTCCGATAAATAATGTGCCGATTTTCGGGTGGTATTTCTCCCTCATCTTTGTATCAATTACGGCGTATTCCTCAGCTGTCAGCAAGCCTTTTTTCACCATTTTCCGCACAAGGCTCATCGTAACATGATACTTGAAATCATTCTGATTCATAAGCTGCACCTCCGTATCTGTGGCTGATATAGCAGGCATGAGAACAGTATTTTCTGTGATGCCCCTTGTAATCAGAAAATGCCCTGCCGCAGACAGGACAACTGATTGTGACAAGAGAATTATGCTGCATCTGTTCACCGTGTTCCAGCCAGTATCTTTGCCGACAAACTGGAGAACAGAATATTTTCTGCCGGTGTCCGGGAGTATTCACAAGTTCTGCTCCGCATCGTTTGCATAAATTTTCGCTGTGAGGTGTTTCTGCCGGAGCTGCACAGGTGTGCCGCCTGTAAAAAGATTTCACTGAATTTACTGAAATTCCCAATTCTTTAGCAATATCCGCAAAAACACAGCCTTGTTTTCTCAGTTCCATAACCTGCTGTTTCTGTGCTTCCGTCATGGCATACCTCCGTTTCTTAATGCGTATGAAAAAGTGAGGACAGAGAAATTTCCCTGTCCTC
The DNA here is from genome assembly GCA_017430465.1 of Oscillospiraceae bacterium. Lineage (GTDB taxonomy): Bacteria > Bacillota > Clostridia > Oscillospirales > Ruminococcaceae > UBA3855. Next base: position 4,036 of record JAFRMZ010000132.1, on the reverse strand, counting down.
TTGAAAGATTCACGCTTTTGTCAGCGTACCTTTGTAAATGTCATCGCCAATCTGAATCACGGCGGCGGCGGATTTGTTCTCTGTTGTGCTTTCTGCCGGAATCGGAGTTTCCACAGGTGCAGAAATTGCCTTTGTATAGCCGTTCAAGCCAGCAGATTTAATATGTGCAGGATAATCGATATAGCAATAATCCGTATCCACATGGCCGGAAATGCCGTCTACTGTTCCGCCTGAACCGTTCTGCCACATACCATAAGAGCCGGAATAATTCAGCTTGCTGTTGTATTCCGCAAGCCACAGTGCATAGCGAGTGCGAATCGACTCATCAATATAACTTGTAAACGGTGAACGGCTCATATACAATCCTGCCCAATATCCAGCCGCTTCAAGGGCATTGCAGAAATTTTTCACCATTGCAGTGCAGGCAGATTTTCCCTGATTGAACTGAGATTTTTCCTCAAGGTCAAAATAAATGGGATACTCGAACTGTTTTCCTTTGATAGCCTCAATGCAGGCTGCTGCTTCACGCTTTGCATCTTCGGGGTCGCTCGCATAGGAATACCAATAAGCACCCACAGGGATGCCCACCGCCTTTGCGCCTCTGTAATATTCCTCAAATTTCACATCTTTCTGCGAAATGTCACGTCCGTAGCCTGCACGGAGAATCGCAAATTTTACCCCTGCTGCTTTTACCTTGTTCCAGTCGATTGTGCCGTTGTGCTTGCTAACATCAATTCCAAAAATTGCGTTCATAATATCGCCCTCCTTGTTTTCGTCTGCGAAAGAATCCGCAGAAATGCCGTAATACTTGTAAAAATCATCGGTGACGGTATGATAGTTCACCACCTCATTTCCCAGCCAGCGGTATCCTGTTCTCACATCCACATGAGTGGAAGTGTATGACTCTGTGATATTGGCAATACCGCCGAAACCGATGTCCTGTGCCTTGCAGCAGACCAGCTTTGAACTGACGGGCTGTCCGTCCTGACCGTAACAGACAATATCTGCTGCATTGCCTTTTGTGTGTTGTCCGGAACTTGTACCGCCGACAGCCTTGTCATGAACAGGACAGCGGTATCCGGAAGTTACAATAATTTTGGAGCAGTTCAAAGCATCATACAGTTTTTCGAGCTTTTCAATCAGTTCGTCTGCAATCAGAATTTCATGCTCCTTACCGCATTTGCATTTGAATTCCTGCACATTGAAATGCGGTGAAAGTTGTGTATTATCGCCGGAATTATAACTTTTTACTGCCATTGTCATCCTCCTGCTTTTCAATTTCATCCAAAAGATTTTGAGCATCTGTATTTGTGTGACCTGCTTTTTTCTGCAATACTTCAAGGGCTTTTTTCATAGCCGGCGGATAGCTGATTCCCATCAGTGATGTGTTTTCCACAATGGAAAGCAGCTCATTGACACAGAATCCAATGCAGGTAGCATCACGAACATAAGTTGTTTCAAGAAGAATATCAATCCTCATTGCAACAATTACCATTAAAATAATGCAGAATTTTTTAGCCAGTCCTACCCAGACCGCTTTGCTGTTGAGCTTTCCGCTTCCGCTGTGCTTGGATTTTCCGATAATTGCCGTGACAAAACCCGTCATAAAGTCAATCGCCATGAAAATGACAAGCGTGTTCATGGCGGAATCCCAGCCGCCAACAAGTGAGGTGAAAATTGCACCAATGACGGCAATTAAAGTGCAGATATTTTCTTTCATAGTATCATCCCCCCAGTACTTTTACCGCCTTAATTTTCGGGTGTGTGTTGTCCGATACGCCCTTGATAACAAGGTAATATCCTCTTAAAGCAATACCTGTGCAGTCAATCAGAACAGAAATGAAATCACTGCTTTGCAGCCACTGGAAATTCAGTTTAATGGCACTGCCGTTTGTAATCTGCTCGTGAACAACCTGTGCAAGTTCCGCATAAGTTCTGCCTGTAATTTTCTCCATAAGATAAATCTCTCCTGTCTCCGTCGCACCGGACTGATACGTCAGAATAATGCTTGAATGGCCATCAATATTAACCGGAGTCAGAAACATTGCATATACCTCACCAGCCCAGCTGAAATCCGTCTGATTGAAATTCAGTGCATAGTCATTATCTGCATTGCAAAAATTCGGATAACTTTGCAGAAAACCGGACAAATTCCGATAGCCGTCATTGTAGAATGTGTAGACGGTGTCGCCGTACTTTTCAAGTGTTCCTGTACCACAGCTAAAAACAGTCTGAATTTTGTTTCCGTCAAGGTTGTTCATTTCTGCCTGCATTGCCTTGATTGTTTCCTGCATTGTATTGATGCAAGCAGAATTATCTGAACATTTATTTTTCCAGATAGTAAGTTCCGTAGACAAGCCGTTCACTTTCGTTTTCAGTGCAGAAATGCTGTCCCATTCTGCGATTTTTTCAGGAGTGAGCATATCCAGAACTTCTTTATTTTCGTGCGTGTGCGCTGTACCGGAAAAACTTTTCATTTCCTCTGTCAGCGTGTGAATGTCCTCTGCGGTGCTGTCCTTAAACTGCCGTAAGTCCGCCAAATCTGCCAGATGTTCCGCAGTCAAGCCGTCCAGAATTTCTTTATTCTCATGCGTGTGTACAGAAGCAGGAAAGTTGTCAATTTTCTCTTGCAGTGTATGAATTTTCTCGGAGGTGCTGTCCTCAAATTTCTGTAATTCATAAAGTTCTGTGAACAGTTCCGGTGTCAGGGAATCCAGCACAGCCTTGTTGTCATGGATATGAAAATTGAATGAATTTCCGTCTGCACCTTTCAAACTTTCCAGCCATTCTTCCTCCGTACCCACAAATCCATGTTCCACAGCGATTTCATAGGCAGATTTTCCGTCAAGCCCCTTTTCTGCATTTTTGATGCACTTTATGAGCTGCGTGTACAAATCCGGAGTCGGAGGAATCGGTGGTTCATCACCTTCAAATCCAGATGCACGAATGTTGAGTGTTACTGGAACAGTTGTGGCTCTTACGGTCATGTCCGATTCTGTATCATAGCCGAATACAGACATTTTCACCGCACCTGCATGAAGTTCCGCAGGAAGATAACAGTTTGTGCTGTCAACTCCAAGAACAATGGAATACACATCATCACACTGACTGAACTGCACCACCTTGTGAAAACGCTTCCAGTCGCCGTCAAATGTGAATTTGAACTGCACATACTGAATCTGATGGTCTGCCAGAACCTCACGTTCCAGAATCTCAATGCTCTGATTCTTTACAAGAAATTTCCACATACTCATTCACCGACCTTCCATTCTTTATTTTCTGAATCCCACTCCATAAAACCGTCAAGGCACTGAATTTTTGTCAGATTAGCTGCATTGTCCCAGTAGTTTGCTTTTGTGACCGCTGCCCAGTCTTTCAGGCTTCCCTCGTAATTCAAAGTTTTCAGTTTATTGCAGGAATAGAATGCATAGAGCTGAATTTCCTTCACTGATTTTGCAATGGTGAAACTGGAAAGAGCCGTACATCCTGCAAACATGAATGAGCCAATCACTGCACTCTCATAGCGAACTTCAGCGAGATTTGCACATTCACTGCAAACATAAGCACCGGCAACAGTCACCGAACGTGGAACTGTCAGACTTTCAATTTGTGTATTCGCAAACGCATACTGACCGATTTCTGTCACTTTGTTGGGGATAGAAATTTTCGTGAGACCATAAATATCAGTGGCAAGAACGGCAAAAGAATTTCTGCCTATTTTGGTCAAAGTTTTTGGAAGTGAAACAGATGTCAGGTTATTGCAGTAGTTAAAGGCAAATGCTCCGAGCGAAGTAATGCCGTCCGAAACAACCAGAGACTTGATATCTTGGTCATCAAAGAAGGGTGAAAGTTTCTCACTTGCACTTTGGTCATTGAGAAATGCAATCCAGCCTTCCTGACTGCTGCTGTATTTTCCGACACCGAGGTCAGCAGCAAAAGAAAGCACAAGTGAAGCATCAATTGCATTGATTTTGCCGTCACGGTTGACATCAGCAAGCTGTTCCTGTTCCGGAGTCAGACCCGATTCACGACCTGT
>JAFRMZ010000131.1 GCA_017430465.1 Oscillospiraceae bacterium | reverse complement strand
TGTAACGGAACGTCTGAAACAGGAATTATATCAAAAAGATTTTCATGAAGAAGAATTCACCGATTTTTTTCAGGAGGAACTTCCTCAGAAAACGCTGTTCGGGAAATATTTCGGATTTTTATCAGCAGTCGCCGTGCTGAGTGTATGTATCGGCGTTTCTCTGTGGAATCTTTCTGCACAACGTACAAATGAAGTTTTTCAGCCGTCAGCGACCGTTCCCGTGGAAATCATTGTCACTGAAACAACAGAAACAGCAACGGAAGTTTCTCCGGATGCATAATTTCGGAACGACAGGCAATACTAGTTCTGACAGAAATTTTCTGTCAGAACAGGAGAATTTGATTATGAGCAAGAAAAAGAAAAAAAACTCTCAGACATCTGCCCCCGAAAATACTGAACAGCAGAACACTGAAAGCTAAAACAAAACATCTGAAAATCCCCCCGTGCAGACTTACACGAGGGGATTTTCGTTACAAAATATTGTAAGAGGAAAAAAGTAAGAAAAGAGAAATCGGAATTTAAGATTCATTCAGCAGAGTAAACCGCTTTTTATCGCCGACCGTATCCATGAACATAGCCTTCGGCCGTGCCCAGACAGAACCGTCTTTTTCGCTCTTGTAGATAACCAATTCTTCAAGTGTTTCGCTGTGTGTTGCAATGTCCGTCACGGTGTAGATACCTCCTTTGAAATGCTGGTATCTCTGACCGGATTTGACCTCAGCAGGAACTTCCACCGGAACGGGCTTCGGTTCTGGCTGGAGATTGACAATATCATCATGCACAATAATCATTGAAGAATGCGGTTCAAGATGGATTCTCGCCTGACCGTTCTCAACATGCACCGGCTTTCCGTTGAGGACATCCACCAGTGCACCGTACTGTGTGCCGAACTGCATATCATACGCATTATCATCCAGATTCAAAGCAACATAGACACTTTGGCCGTCCAGTTCTTTAGCGAACAACAATTGTCTGTTGGTAATCTGATAACGGTTATAATTACCGGTTCTCAGTGCCGGATATGCTCTGTAGATTCTGCCAAGCTTGACAATATGCTGATAAAGTTCTGTATTCTCGTTTTTCATGTCTTCTAGATTCAGACAAGGTCTCATCGGAGAATCATCCCAGCCGTCACGCTTTGTGCCCTTGATACCATATTCACTTCCGTAATAGATGGACGGAATGCCGGGCATTGCATACATCAGAGTATAGCATGTGTTCAGATAAGCGGGTGTTTCCAGCTTGCTTGCCAGACGGTCAACATCATGGTTATCGACAAAATTATATAACTTCAGATTTCTGTAGATACCGCCGTTTGCACCGGATTGTCTGTTGATGGAATAATCAATTTCATAATAATTTTTCGAGTTATGAGAAGACCAGATACCCTTGAAACACTCATAATTTGTCACGGAATCCAGCATTTCCGGATTTGCCCATCTGTTATAGTCGCCGTGAATGATTTCGCCCATCAGCCAGAATTCCGGATTTTTACTCTTGCAGAATGTTCGGATTCTCTTAAAAAAGTTGAAATCAATACAGTCGGCGGCATCAAAGCGGATACCATCAATTTTGAACTCATCCATCCAGTAGCCGACAGCATCTAACAGATAATTGCAGACATCAGGATTCTGGAGATTTAATTTCACCAGATTATAATGTCCGTTCCATCCTTCATACCAGAAAGGGTCACCGCACGGAGACTGTCCGCCGAAGTTCAGATTCTGAAACCATCCGCAGTACTGAGAATTCTGGCCTTTTTCCTGAATATCGGTAAATGCCCAGAACTTGCGCCCTACATGGTTGAACACACCGTCCAGAATAACATGAATTCCGTTTTTATGCAGTTCTTCGCAGATATGCTTGAACATTTCGTTATCTCCAAGACGCCGGTCAATCATTTTATAATCAATGGTATCATAGCCGTGTTCAACAGATTCAAAAATCGGGCCGAAATAGACGGCATCGACATTCATTTCGAGAAGATGCGGAATCCAGTCGAGGACTTTTTCAAGTCTGCGGACAGGTTCACCGCCTTCGTTAAACTGCGGAGCTCCGCAGAATCCCAATGGATAAATATGATAAATAATTGCATTTTCATACCAGCTCATAGTAATAGTAACTCCCTTTTCTCTTGATTTTTTGCTTTATTTGTTGTTGATACTGCCCTCCAGAAAATAACTTGCTTCCATATCAGCGACATTGAGGGCAAGCGCAAGCGGAAACATCTCGAATGCTCTGCCGACATTATTAATCTGTTCAGAACCGGAGGCGTTGGAAAAGCCCATGTGATATCGGATAGCAAAGGCTTCTTCTCTGGAAAGGCGCATATAACTCGATATGATATAGACTGATTTTTCGCCGTGACCGTAAGGCAGATTATCTTCTATCTTATAATAAGGCACTTTTTCCCACACGCCTTTTTCGTTCTTTGCATTCCGATAATCGACAACATAGAAATTCAGCTTGCAAATATCATGCAGAAGCGACACCAGCGCAACACTTTCCTCGGAATAATCCATGTGATAGAGTTCTTTTGTTCTGGGACGGTTCAGATAATCGACAAGACAGTGATAGACATTCACACTATGCTGAACGAGTCCGCCTTCATAAGCACCATGGAATCTGGTGCTTGATGGGGCAGTAAAAAAATCACTTGCATCACTGCAAAGGTAATCAAGCAGTCTCTGCGAGCCGGAACGCTGTATTTTTTCCTGATAGATTTGAATAAATTCTTCTTTGGCATTCATAAATATTCACTCCTTGCAATAGATTTATTATAGCATGTTTCCGGAACAATTGCAATAGTTTTGTAAAAAAATCATGATTTGGCACATATTGAAAGTTTTAGATTTATGCACATTTCACAATCTTTTGTCGGATTGCATAAAAATATGGAAAAACGGCTGACATTTTTCTTTCCGGAACATTATATATGCATTTTATCACCCATCCACCTATTGAATATAAAATTCCGGTTCGGTTCGAGCCGGATTAATATTTCAGAAACATTCCGGAAACAGTTTGCAAATATCATTATGATAAAATCAATTCAACAAATCAAACAAGGAGGATTTTATCATGAATATCAACTTCAAGAAACTGACGGCTTCCCTGCTGGGATTGATTTTAAGCTGTTCTGCACTGCCTCTGAACGTTTTCGCCGAAAACAAGGCGGATTCCCCTTTGATTACTGCCGATTATGCGCAGGACGGCGGAC
>JAFRMZ010000130.1 GCA_017430465.1 Oscillospiraceae bacterium | reverse complement strand
GTTTCATACCATGAAAATTCTGAAAGATATTCCATAAGATTCTGACGTTCTTCTTTGGAAAGTTTCTGAAATTCAGCAAGTGTTGTTTCACCGCCGTCATTCAGCCATGCGAGGATGTCGGCTATATCTTCTGCTGTGAGGGATGCAATATTTTCCTCTGTAATGTCCAGATTAAGTTTTTCCAGCGCATAGAGAGCAATAAATTCATGATTGCCCATAATGGGATATACATTAGAGCGTGTCATCATATCTTTCAGCACTTTGACGGGGTGAGGGCCTCTGTCCACGACATCGCCGAGAACAAAGAGTGTATCTCTGTCGGAAAAATGAATCAGGTCCAGCATTTTTTTATATTTTTCGTACTCGCCGTGAATATCCGACATGACGTAATACATAGCATCTTCCTTTCAGGATTTTATATTTATCAGTTCATACATTGACAATTTTACCATATAATCAGAAATTTGTCAACTATCTGGGAAAAAAAGAAAAATGTCTGCAAGGAATTATGCAGACATGCTCATATCAGGAGCAGAGGAACGGCTGTGTTTTGTGCGTTTTTCCTCATACATGCAGTTATCCATTTCATTGAGGAAAGCATCAGTTGTATTCTGTGGCTGATATACGCTTCTGCCGATGGAGAAAGAAAGCTGATATTTTTTTCTGCTGGTCTGATTGAAATTCAGAAGGGCATCACGAAGCTTTTTTTCTATCTGTATCAGTTCGGTTTCCTGACTGGTATACATCAGGATGATGAATTCATCTCCGGCAAAGCGGATGGGAAGGGCTTTGGCCGGAATATTGAGCCGGATAATTCTGGAGGCTTCCACAAGAGCTTCATCGCCTACTGTATGTCCGAAACGGTCATTGATGGATTTGAAATAATCCAAATCTATCATCAGACCGCCGGCGGGGGCAGATTTCCGGCTGATTTGGTTCAGCACATGGTCAAGATAGTTGCGGTTATATAATTTTGTAAGGGGGTCGATGTAAGACAATTCGTTTTGCAGGCTCATATAGATGCCGGCCAGACCGAGAGCTGTACAGCACCAGCCAATAGAAAGGCCATAAATGATATACTGTGCTGTTGCGCCCAGCAGGATAGGAGTCAGGAACATATAAATCGGGAAGAATCTGTCTTTTCCGTACCGTCTGCTGTACAGATGTCTTGTGACAATGCTGTACACCAGATAGCTCATTGTAGCCACGTAGAAGACATAACCGCCTAATTTGCGGTGATAGAAAGCATTTTCATCAATGCTGAACAGAAACTGAAATTTCAGGTTCAGTATGACAGCAATCAGGCAGATGATTGCAGGAATCCCCATTTTCAGTCCTTTTTTCCGGATGCGGTTTTCATCATGATACAGATGCAAATCCGCATACAGACACCACGAGAAGCAGTTGATAATATTCGCCACATACAGAAAAGAATTTCCCAGCAGGTTCAGGACATGAATATTGGGAATCTGAGATTGTCCGTCAAAGAGAAAAGTCAGCATTTCGACAAGGCAGGCCAGTGCAGTGACGATAATCATGCTTGTGAAAAGCCTGTCGCTGAGCTGTTGTCTCTGCCGGACGAGATGACTGCTTATCAGGAGGATAACAAGCAGAGCAATTCCAAACAGATTTACTATTATAATTGCCTGTAGGTTCATGGCTCTGCCCTCCTTTTACTAAAAATCAATTTTATTATAGCATACTGCGAAAACGTTTTCAATATCATTTTTAAAAATTTACAAACCGCACATAATTTTTGTGTTAATTTTTTACAAAATCATTTCTTCTTTGATGCGGATGCTTCCGGCAGGATGTCTGCCGACAGCGGACACATACGTTTTCAAAGCCGTGCATTTGCCGTGGATAGGACAGAAAACACCGGCAGGAATGAAGATGCTGTCACCTTTTTTGACAGGCATTGCGCCGTCTTCGGTTTCGAGTGTTGCTTCGCCGTCCAGAATCAGCAGATGCCGGAAGCTGTCATAATACCCGACACAGCTTTCACGGGCAGTAATTTTCTGCACGGTAAAGAACGGACAGCGTTTCAGATACTGTGCTGTAAAGCCGTCCCGAATAACAGGCGGTTCGGGAGGAACGATTTCGGCAGGGGACAGTCTGGTAACATCCAGAGCTTTCTGCACATGCAGTTCCCTTCCACGGTCATAATCATAAATTCTATAAGTAAGATTAGAATTCTGCTGAACTTCTGCGAGCAGAATTCCTTTTCCGATAGCATGAACTGTTCCGGCCGGAATGAAGAACACATCACCGGACTTGACCGGCACATGACGCACCCAGTCCAGAAGCCTGTGATTTTCAATTGCAAAACGGAACTGTTCTTTTGTAAGCGTATCCTGAAAGCCGTAAATAATTTCCGCATCAGGTTCAGCATCAATGATATACCAGAGTTCTGTCTTGCCCCAGTCGGTTTCATTTTTCATAGCATAGGCATTGTCGGGATGCACCTGAACAGAAAGATTTTCTCTTGCATCAATCAGCTTTATCAGAACAGGGAATCTGTCAAATTTTTCGCAGTGAACGCCGAGTGCTTCGGGATGTTCTTTCAGGAACTGTGTGAGTGTCATGCCTTTATATTCGCCGGAATCAATCACACTTTCGCCGTCAGGATGGCAGGAAAGCTCCCAGCTTTCGGCGATTCTTTCTTTATCGGAAATTTTGCCGAATTCTTTCAGGCGGTTTCCGCCCCAAATATAGTCTTTGCAGACAGGTTTCAGAAAAAATGGTTTCATGTTTTGTTCTCCTTTTCTTCTTTCTCATAATTGGCAAGGGTTTCCCGTGTCGTTTCCGGAAGGGAAAATTCTTTCAGAAATGCTTCATAAGAGCTGTGATACACATTGAGGTCGATATACATTTCTGTGCAGTCTGACTGAATGCCGTCATAGCCGGCGAGGATACCTTCATCAGAATACTGCCAGAAGCTCCAGTTCACAAAAGGTTCTTGATAGGTATTTCTGAACCAGAGCGGATAATCGCCGTATCCTCCGCCGAGGAGATAATGATAATAAGCTCTTGTTGTTGTATAAATAATAGGCTTGACATGATAATACGCTTCCAGATTTCCGAGCAGAGAATTTAAAATTTCCTGTGTTTCTTTTCTGGAAAGCGGGGAACTGCTGTAGTCGCCGTAGAATTCCAAGTCAATAACGGGTGGCAGACTGTTATCATACAAGTTGCCGACTGTACTGATAAAATTCTGTGCCTGTGTTTCGCCGGAGCTTTCAAAGCTGAAGAAATGATATGCGCCGGCATAGATATTTGTTTGTTTGACTTCCGACCAGTTTTCGCTGAAACAGGGGTCTTGATGGGAACTGCCTTCTGTGGCCTTGATGAAAGCAAATGTGATATTCTGTCCGGCGATGACAGGCCAGTCAATATTTCCCTGATAGCGTGAGACATCCACTCCCATGACAGGATATTTCTGGGGGTCGGGGATATTGGCGATAATTTCGCCGTCATAAATTTTTTTCAGCCGTATCGCATAGGGAATAATTCCGAACAGGATGACAGCCGTCAGCAAAATGCCGACAATCCTTCCGTAAGCAGGCTTTCTGCCTTTTAAGATACTGTTCACTGTGCAATATCACCCATCACGATGCCACGGCCGTTGGTTGCAAAGTAGACTCTCCCGAAGACACGGCTGTCTCCGGTGATAAAGCTTGTCAGATTGCCGAACAGATGATTTTCATCATTAATTCTCTCCCAAGTCATGCCTTTATCAAGAGAACGGTAAATGCCCTCGCCCTGACCGGCGTTGCCCATAGCGTATACAGCAGGATAATCTTTTTCTGATTTGGGCGCACCAAAGCCGATAGCTTTAAAATCAATATTTTTGACAGAAGTGAATGACTGACCGCTGTCTTCGGAATACATCAGGAGCGTACCGCTGCACAGCCAGACATTGCCTTCTTTGCCGGCAACGGTCTGGATATTGGCTTTATCGGCGATAAGCTGACCGGTAGATGTAAACTTGACACCGCCGTCAGTAGAAATATAGAACATGCCGTTATAAGCAGCATAGAATTTTTTCGGATTGACTCTGTCAGCACAAATCTGTGCGCCGTAGCCTAAGCCCTCGGCATAGTACCATTTATCTTCTTTCAGATTATACTGATAGATATTAGAATTGCCTGTATTTGCCGGAGTCCACAGAAGTACAGAACCATCTGCGCTCATGCAGACTCTGCCACCCTCTACTTTTTCGGGGACATTCGGAACGGGATTCCAAGTCTGACCGCCATCTGTGGTAAACCATAAGGGCTTAAGTTTATCCTGAACGGCATAAACAGCACAGTCGGCATTTTCATAAGCGACATCCAAGTCAGTAGGATTATTGCCGGAAGCACTTCCCATAAAATGGGCATCATCGGGGCAGACAGTCACATCGAGATGAGAAAAGCCGGTCAAATCGCCCATAATAGAATATAACTGAGGCTGACCGTCCTGATAATTCGGAGAAAGCATCTGATAAACAGCCGTTTCTTCAAGACCGTAAGCAGCGAAAGAGATGACAACATCCTTATCAGAGCCTAATTCTGTAATATTTTCCGTACAATAGACAGTTGCACCTGTTCCGTACATAACTTCATCGGAATTAAACGGATTAATATTAATGTCTGCCGTCCACCATCCTGTTTTAGCTTCTTCACGCCCCCAAGTGAGCCAGTCTGCTTTTTCGACATTCATGATATAATGTTTTTCATGATTTTTGGTATCGAACAGGCCTTGCCATGTCTGACCGCCGTCCGTAGAGCGATAGACATTATCGCCGTTATCCGACCAGTATCCTAAAGTGCAGACTACAAGGGTATCCGGATTTTGTCTGTCTGCGGAAACTGCACCGAAACCGCCGTATCTGCCGTCATCGAGACTGGGCGTAATGTCTGTGAATGTGCCGTCCTGATAGACGCAGACAGCACCATTCTGCGGGCTCATATTAGGGCCGCAGTTATCGGAATAGGCGAGATATAATTTTCCGTCTGTAGAGAAATCGCCGTGCAGAGGATACATACCGGCCAGATTTGTCGGGAGTGCGTTCCATGATGTGCCGTTATCGGAAGAAGTATAAATACAGTTTCCGTCTTTCTGGGCGACACCGACATAAATATCATTATTGACGGGATTGAATTCTACCCACATAATGCCGATAGCATTGCTTTCCTGTGAATAGTCGCCTTTTGTGGGAAAAGATTCGACTGCATTCCAAGTTTTGCCAAAGTCTTCGGATTTCCAGAGTCCGGCATTTCTTGTTCCCATATAGATGATACGATTTTCGAGAGGATTGACTTTCAGGCGTTCGCCTGTGCCTCTGCCGGAATTATTTGCACCGCAGTCGAAGGGCATGTCATGCTGTTCCCAAGTTTCGCCGTAGTCATCGGAGACAAGGACAGCACCGTGATTGCCCATATACGTACCGCCGAGTGCATAGACTCTGCCAGCATCGACAGGGTCAGCCGCAATGCTTTCAATCCCAATCAGATTCCAGTTTTCCGCACCGAGATGGTCAGTAATTGCTTTCCATCTTTGTTCGGATTCTACCCATCTGTAAGCACCGCCGATATCCGTGCGGGCATAGATGAGATTTTCCTCTGCTTCGCTGTAGACGATACCTGTCACATAACCGCCTCCGCCGATAGCGACATTACTCCAAGAATAAGCATCTTCTGAAATTTTGGAATTTGTTTCAGGATTTGCCTGTTCTGTATCCGCATTATCGCTTTGATTGGCAGAAGGTTCTGCGGAACTGTCTGAAATTTCTGCATGACTGCATCCGGCGAGCATGAGGGCGGCGCATAGACAGAGAGCAAATAGAATATATTTTTTTCTTATCATAAATCTGTCTCCTTTATTATTTATATTTATGAATCAGAGGTTTCAAGCGTGAGGGGAATCAGTCTGCTGACACCATCGCCCCACATGGGAGGAATCGGCAGGCCGATTTTCATGAGCTGACCGCCGGTATAGCGTTTTCCGTCAAGGAGATAGCATCCTTCGGGAATCAGTCCTTGTAGTTTGAGATGTCTTCTGACCTGATTAGCCTGATTGCGGATTTGAATTACCGTCACGAGCGTTTCGGTATGTTCGGGGCTGACAAACTGCCATGCAATCCAGAAATCATCATGTATCAGGCGATAGAAACGGCCTTCTCTGGTAAGATAGGAATATTGATGATATAATTTAAGCTGTTCCTGAATTTGCTTGACATGTTTATCTGTCAGGCGCATTAAATCCATTTCATAGCCGAATGTTCCGGCAAGAGCGACATGTGCTCTGGTCATAAAGTCGGTATGACGGCCGACAGTATGATTAGGGCAGACAGAGATATGTGCGCCCATGCATGACGGCGGATAGCAGAGAGATGTACCGAGCTGAATTTCGGCTCTGTCGCAGGCATCTGTATTGTCAGAGCACCAGATTTGCGGACTGTAGTAGAGCATACCGCAGTCAAAACGCCCTCCTCCTCCGGCGCAGTTTTCCAGAAGCAGGTCAGGAAACGTTTTCAGCAGTTGTTCCTGAAGTTCATACACGCCGAGAATATATCTGTGATAAAATTCTTTTTGTCTGTGGGGAGGGAGTGTCGGGCTGTATGCTTCTGTAATCTGGCGGTTCATATCCCATTTCACATAGGAGACATCTGCTTCGTGAATAATATCGGCCATGCTTTTGAACAGATATTTCCGGACTTCGGGTCTGGTCATGTCAAGAACGCACTGATTGCGGGAGAGTGTCATATCACGGCCGGAAATCTGCACTGCCCAGTCCGGATGTTTCCGGAATAGCAGACTGTCCTGAGAAATCATTTCCGGCTCAAACCAGAGGCCGAATTTAAGATTGCGTTCCTGAATTTCCTCACCGAGCCACTCCATGCCTTGAGGAATTTTTTCTTCATTGACAAACCAGTCGCCGAGGGAGGAAGTATCATCATCACGATGGCCGAACCAGCCGTCATCAAGCACAAGCATATCAAGACCGCAGGCGAGGGCAGTATCTGCAAGATGGAGAATTTTATCAGCATCGAAATCGAAATAAGCAGCTTCCCAACTGTTGACGAGTACAGGGCGTTCCTGATACTGCCATTTACTGCGGATAATATGATTCCGGATAAAGTCATGATAATTTCTGCTGAATCTGCCAAGGCCTCTGGGGGAGTAATTCAGAAGCACTTCCGGTGTATAGAAAGATTTTCCGGATTCCAGCTCCCAGCAGAAGGTATCGGGATGGATGCCCATCAGGATTTGCGTTTTTTCCTGATAATCTTTTTCGGCGCAGGCGAAAAAGTTTCCGGAATAGACAAAGGCCATTCCCCACGCTTCTCCGGAAGTTTCAGTTGTTTCGGGACGGACAACGGCCAAGAACGGATTATGGGTATGGGAAGATGCGCCGTTCAGACTGCCGATACTCTGCAAGCCGTATCCGACAAGCTGACGCTGAACATGCCGTTCTCTGGCCCAAGTGCCGTTAAGGGTGATGAGTTCCAAATCGCCTTCCAGATGCAGGCAGGAAGAAAATGCCCGTCTGAGCATGACAGGTTTCTGACCCTGATTCTGAATCTTGATATTCTGTGCAATGACATCACTGTCCTGAAAGAGTGTATACATAATTTCGGCGAGAACGCCGGCCTGTGCATCATGCAGATAAAGAATCAGTGTTTCGGTATTGCAGTTTCTGGTAAAACTCTGGGGAAGATTCGGAATTTTTGGTTTTTCTTTGGAGGTACTGCACCCGATGTATTTAAAACAGCAGGTATCCGAGCCGTCAGCCTGTTCCGCACGGAAAGCGGATTCCCTATAATTTCCGCATCCATAGAAAGGATAGATATGCGGAAAGGCACTGTGAAAGCTGACTTCTTCGCCGGCCATCTGGTACGGAGTAAACGGGCGGACATCAGTCCGGCAGAGGTAGTCTGTTTCTGCGAATCTGATTTTTTCTCCGTAATAAGCCAGACCGACAAAGCCGTCACATACTTTGAGAATCATGCAGGTATGTTTGGTATACAGTGCAAAGATGCCTTTTTTCTCATCAATTCTAATCAAATCTTCTCCCTCCGTTTCCGGATTGTTTTTGATATTCTGCATATTCTAAAGATTGGATTCGATAACTATAATATCAGATTCTGACATTGCTGTTTCCAGCCATTGCAGAAAGGCCTGATAAAACGCAGTCTGTTCCGGAGGGATGGTATCTTTCCGGATAGCGTCTGTCAGTTTATGATATTCTGATACAGAAAGCCAGTTATCGAAACACGGGTCAAAGTTCTGCTGAACCGAACCGTCACAGGCATCTTGAGACGGAAACAACGGCAGAACATATTTTCTTAACAACTGCTCAAAATCCGTCAGGTAAATTCTGAGCGGATTCGGATAGGAATGCCATGCTTCCCACTGCACCCAATCCGGAGCAGAATTTTTCTTCACGGGCTGGAAGTCATAACATATTTTTTCACGTAGCTGTGAATATAATCTTAATTCTGTAAAATTCTGCACAGGCATCACTCCGTAATTTTTTGATGATTTCAGGATATTTTTCAGAGATATTCCTTAATTGCCGAATACCTGCTTTGCAATATCGACAGTTTCTTTTGCATCTTTGGCATAGAAGTCTGCGCCAATCTGTTCGGCATAATCGGCAGTGAGGACAGCACCGCCGACAACGGTTTTACACCACGGACAACGCTCATGGAGCAGTTTGATAGTATTTTCCATAGAAGGGAGCGTTGTCGTCATGAGTGCTGACAGCCCCACCAAAGGCGCATGAGATTTTTCAGTTGCTTCGGCAACAGCTTCATAAGAAACATCTTTCCCCAAATCAATCACCTGATAGCCGTAGTTTTCGAGCAGAATCTTGACGATATTTTTGCCGATGTCGTGAATATCCCCTTTGACGGTTGCAAGCACAATTGTACCTCTGCTGACGGTTTCGGTACTGTGTTCACAGAGATAGGATTTAATCACTTCAAAAGCCGACTGCGCAGCACTTGCGGAAGAAATCAACTGCGGAAGGAAGATTTTCCCTTTCTCAAATTCCATACCAGCTTTATCAAGAGCCGGAATCAGATACTGATTGACGATATGCATCGGCTCGGTATTTTGTAATAATACGCTGGTGATAGCACCTGCTTCGGATTTCAGTCCGGCAGAAACTGCGGATTCAAGGGTCATATCTGCGCTCTGGGGTTTAGCCGGAGTATTCTGCTGTGCGTTGTCACCGCCGTAGTGGGCGATAAAATCAACAGCATTTTTGTCGATATTGGCTAATAATTTATATGTTCGCACGGCGGAAGTCATGCTATCGGTATTCGGATTGATAATCGGCAAATCGAGTCCGGCATAGAGAGCCATTGTCAGAAAGTTTCTGGTAACGAGTTCCCTGCTTGGCAAACCAAAAGAAATATTCGAGACACCCAGAACAGTTTTCAAGCCCAATTCGTTTTTGACTCTGCGGACGGCTTCCAGAGTCTGCATCACGCCTTCCTGTTCAGCAGATGCTGTCAGTGTCAGGCAGTCGATATAGACATCTTCTCTGCGAATGCCCAAAGAAAGGGCTCTGTTGAGGATACGTTCTGCGATTTCAAATCTGCCCTGAGCCGTTTTAGGGATGCCGTTTTTATCAAGGGTGAGGCCGACAACCGATGCGCCGTATTTCTTGACTAACGGCAGAACCGTCTGCATAGAATCTTCTTCGCCGTTAACGGAATTGACAATCGGCTTGCCGTTATAGATTCTGAGTCCGGCTTCAAGTGCATCGGGTTTTGTTGTATCGAGCTGTAAAGGGGTATCTGTAATACCTTGAATCGCCTTGACAGCAGTCTGCATCATTTCAGTTTCATCAATTTCGGGCAGGCCGACATTGACATCGAGAATATCTGCGCCGGCATCAATCTGCTGAATTGCCTGATTCAGAATATAATCCGTATCATGTTCGATTAAGGCTTGTTTAAAGCGTTTTTTACCGGTAGGGTTAATTCTTTCGCCGATGATTCGGGGCTGATTGATGATAACTGTCTTATTGGCGGAACAGACAGCAGCAGGAATCTGGGGATTTCTCCGGACAGGCTTTTGCAGTTTCAGCATATCGGATAAAGCTTTGATATGTTCGGGAGTTGTACCACAGCATCCGCCAAAGATAACTGCACCCATTCTGACGAATTCCTGACAGCAGTCACCGAAACGGGAAGCATCGAAATGATAGGTATTTGTGACAGGGTCAGGGAGTCCGGCATTGGGCTTGACGATAACAGGGAGGGTTGTCCATTCACAGAGCTGTTTGACGATAGGGGTTAATTCTTCCGGACCTAAAGAGCAGTTGACACCGACAGCATCCACACCAAGACCCTCAAGTGTGAGAGCCATAGCAGGGATTTCGCATCCGGTAAAAGTTCTGCCGTTTTCCTCAAAACTCATGGTAACGAAAATAGGTTTATTTCCGCCGTGTTCTTTTGCGGCGAGAACACCGGCACGGACTTCGAGCAAATCCGTCATAGTCTCGAAGATATACAAATCGGCATCTTTTCCGGCTTCTACCTGTTCTCTGAAAATATCATAAGCTTCTTCAAACTTGAGTGTGCCGGTAGGTTCTAGGAGCTGACCGATAGGGCCAATATCGAGGGCAACGCAATCGGGATTTGCTTTTCTGGCATTGGCGACAGCGGTTTTGATAATCTGCTGAACGGACTTATGTGTTTTGGCCATTTTCAAGCGGTTTGCGCCGAAGGTATTTGTATAGACGATTTCCGCACCGGATTTGACATAGGCTTCATGAATGCCGGTAATCAGTTCAGGATTAGTAAAATTAAGCATTTCGGGGATACCGCCGAGTTCCAGACCGGCAGCCTGTAACATAGTACCCATACCGCCGTCAAGCAGAATAAATTCATGATGTTTAAGTTTTTCTTGTAGGTTCATGTGCAATGGACTCCTCTCTTGCGATACGGACATGATTTTGATAAATTACAGATGGCACAGCCTTTTTTAGCTTTTGGCAGAGGTACATCCGACAGGCCGACAACAGCCGTGACGGATTTGGTGGGAATCAGCAGACCGCCTTCACTGACGCAGATGCCGAGACGTTTATCCGCATTGATGATTCTGAGAAAATCGGGTTGAATCTCTAAGGGCATATCGCCATAGCCGGGGCTGAACCGCCAAGTTGAAAATTTATCCGGAAACTGGGACAGAATTTCCTGTTCGGCCTCATCACAGAGTTGTTCAGTAAGGGCACTGGCCATAGCATCGGTCATCATACCGGCGAGAACATCCGAAGTTTGAGCGATTCTGATGCAGGTATCAACACTTTGCGAGAGTGTCGCACAGAACAGAATCACCTGACTGCAAAGTTCCAGATGATTCTGAATATCCTGTCCGATTAAGATAGTCCGGAGCTGTTCTTTCTGAAAGGCTTTCCAGCAGTAACGGGGCTTGACGGCGGATAATAATTTTTTTTCGCAGATGTCAGCAGTCCGGAGCATCTGGGAATCGGGTTCGCCGTGGAGTCCCATATATCGGAAAGCCTGCGTTCTGTCTATAGATGATAGGGAAATCATAAGTTCATTTCTCTGCCGAGGATACCAGAAACGGCTTCAGTGATTCGTCTGGCGACATAGGGATTATTCATCGTGTAGAGATGAATGCCGTCTGCACCGTTGGCGATTAAGTCAACAATCTGGTCAACTGCATAAGCAATTCCGGCATCACGGATAGCCTCAGGGCTGTGACCGAATCTCTGCATCATGACAGTGAACTTTCTGGGGAGACTTGCACCGCAGAGGCTGACCATTCTCTGAATCTGAGTGGCATTGACCACGGGCATAATACCGGCTTCAATGGGGACATCAATGCCGATGATTTCGCATTTTTCACGGAAATCATAAAAGCTTGCGTTATCGAAGAAAAGCTGTGAAATCAGATGTTTTGCGCCTTGGTCTACTTTTTCTTTGAGATGTTTCAGGTCAGAAGCAGCAGAAAGGGCTTCGGGATGGATTTCTGGATAACATGCGCCGTAAATTTTGAAATCGCCCTGTTTCTGAATAAAGCTGATTAAGTCGCTGGCATATCTGAAATCATTTTTTTCGGGTCTGTCGGGGCTTTTATCGCCTCGCAGAGCGAGAATATCTGTAATGCCGTGCTGTCTGAAATCGGCGAGCACCTCGGAGATTTCTTCTTTTGTATAAGAGATGCAGGGCAGATGTGCAACAGATTTGACATGGAATTCATTCTGCAAGCGTGAAGCAAGTTCGCAGGTAATTTTTCCGCCGTTGACACCGCCTCCTGCGCCGTAAGTGACGCTGATAAAATCGGGATGCAGTGCGGATAAGCTTCCGAAGCAGTCAGAAACGCTTTCAACGGGAGCAGTTTTTTTCGGCGGAAAGACTTCAAAAGAATAGATTAATTTTTTCATCATTAGTATACCGTCCAGTCAATCGGCGAAAAGCCGTGGTCTTGTAAAAATTGATTTGTCTGTGAAAAGTGTCTGCATCCTAGGAATTTATCACCGGCCATGGGGCTGGGGTGAGCAGCTTCCAGAATAAGATGGTTCGGATTTGTGACAAGTTCTTTCTTAGCTCTGGCATGAGCACCCCAGAGGAGGAAGACAATCGGGTCTTCTCTGAGGTTAAGCAGGCGGATAATTTCGTCTGTAAAGATTTCCCATCCCATGCCTTTATGGGAATTGGCCTGATGTGCACGGACGGTAAGAACCGTATTGAGCATAAGAACACCCTGTTTTGCCCAGCAGGTAAGCTCTCCCTGTGCTTTCATGTTGTCGATGCCGGTATCAGCAAGGATTTCTTTATAGATATTCCGGAGAGAAGGCGGAACACGGACACCTTTTCTGACAGAAAAGCTCAGGCCGTGCGCCTGACCGGCATTATGATACGGGTCCTGACCGATAATAACGGCCTTGACCTGACTGTAAGAAGTCAGTTTCAGTGCATTGAAAATATCATGCATATCGGGATAGATAGTCTGTGTACTGTATTCCTGTTTAAGAAACTGGCGCAGATTCTGATAATATTCTTTCTGCATTTCGTCCGCAAGGAGCACATCCCATTCGTTATTGAAATTCACCATAATTGCAAACCCCTTTAAAAAAAATCATATATTTCTATTTTATCATAATTCTGAGAATATTGCAAGAGCTTTTCAAAAAACTCTTGCAATTCTATAAAAGATATGCTAAAATAGAGTATAGAAAATATATAACAGAAAGGGTGAAACGATTGGGAATTTTTTCTTTTACACGTCAGAACAAAATGTCTGTGTCATCCGACTGGAAACTGTTTGCAGAAATGTTCCAGCAGATAGGCGCATTTGTGTACCGTGAACCGATTCAGACAGCTTTTTTTGATGAAAATGCACAAAGGATTCTCGGAGTCCCGAAGACTTTACAGAAAGATGATTATCAGGGGGTCATCAGAAAAATATCTGCATCGCCCGTACCGGAGGAACAGAATTTGTATCTGCTGAAAACGGGAGCAGAAAAACGATGGATTCGTATGCAGATAACTCATCGGAACGGCGAAGAAATTGGTTTTATTGAAGAAATGACAAATCGTCTGTCACGGGTAGAAACAAATCAGACGGAATATGATACTGTGACAAATATGCTGAATTTTCAGGCATTTTCGGGGGTTGTGCAGAAGAATCTGCAAACTGCGGGAAAGCTTTGTCTGGTAGCCGTGCGTGTGACGGGACTGGATAAAATTGCAGACTTTTCCTCGGCAGGCGATACAGATAACTGCATGGCTTCTGTCGCTGAAGTGCTGAATCGTTTTGCAGATGAAAAAATTCTGTTTGCTGTAAAAGGCTTTCAGGAATTCTATGCATGTTTCATTGATGTGGAAGAACAGGCAGTTATGATGCAGTTGGAACAGATGCGTCAGGCAGTATCGGAATGCACGATTTCTGATGCATTCGGTCAGTTATTGCAGGATGAAAAGCATAACAGCATTGATTTACATGCCGGACTTGCCTGTTTCCCGTCAGAAGGAAACAGTCTCCGTGAACTGATTACCCGTGCAGAATTCGCACTGTTTGAGACAAAGCATGACAGCCACAATGCAATCATCCGGTTTTCCAATGATGATTTTGAGCGCAAAAAGGATGAATACCGTGAAGAACAGCTATTTGATACGATTATGCGGGAAAATCAGCTCACTTATCATTTTCAGCCGATTATTGATGCGCATACAGGCGAAGTAGTAGGCTATGAAACGCTGATGCGTTCGGAACACTTTTCGCCGGAACAGATGCTGACACTGGCCGAAAAATACGGCAGACTTTACGAAATTGAAAAGGCAACACTATTCAACGCTTTGAAATTCCTGAGTCAGCATCAGAATGTATTTTCCAACAGGAAATTATTTATTAATTCTATTCCGACATCCCAGCTCAGTGAAAGTGATTTCAACGAATTAAGAATTACTTATGAAGATTTATTTGAAAAAATCGTGATTGAAATCATTGAGCAGTCCGAAGGTTCAGAAGAAATGCTGGAAATGCTCAAGCGCAGGTGCAAAGATTTGAAATCCCAGCTTGCGATTGATGACTATGGAAGCGGTTATGCCAATACTGCTACACTGCTGAAAAATATGCCCCAGTATGTCAAGATAGATATTGAATTGATTTCCGGCATCTGCAAGAATACAAAGAAACAGCAGCTAGTGGCAGGAATTATTGATTATGCACACGAAAATCAGATTACAGTACTTGCAGAGGGTGTCGAAGAAGAAGCCGATATGAAAACACTCATCCGGATGGGCGTAGACCTGATTCAGGGATTTTACACTGCAAGGCCGAAGCCGTATCTTCTGGAAGAAATCTCGCAGGAAATCCGTGATGTCATTATCACGACCAATCTGGAAAATTCAGCCGGACAGAAGAAAATCTACAATGTTCACAATGACGAGACACTGGATTTGGTAGATTTGGCATTACAGAATTATACAGATATTCACATTTACCGGCATCAGGTGACCATTATCGGCGACCCCGAAAAAACCGTGCCGATGCATATTGCAATTATGGAAAATCACAGTTGTGAAGTACGTCTGCGGAATGTAAACATGATTTCACAGGACAAGCCGTGCATCGGTATCGGGAGCTATGCCCAGCTAACGTTGATTGCAGAAGGAATAAACACTTGTAATTATATGGGAATCCGTGTACCGGAGGGTGCATTTTTCCATCTGCTGGGAAGCGGAGATTTAAAGATTGACTGTTATTCCAAATTCGGCTACGGCATCGGCGGAGACTGCAACAGCAGTTACGGCTGTATCACACTGGAATCGACAGGCAAGACAGAAATCATCTGCAACAGTGACCGGAGTATCGGCATCGGCGGGGGCACAAATCCGGATGATTCTGAAATCTGTCTGGAATCGGGAACAATCTGTGTGAATGTAGGTTCACCAAATGCACTGGGCATAGGCTGTGCGGAGGGAAATTCACTTGTCTATGCGAATCCGAACTGTGATTTGCATCTGGATGTAAATGGCATCAGCAGTGTCGGAATGGGAAGTCTTTCCGGCGAAACGCATGTCAAGTGCTATTCGGATGTCAAATTCAACGGTGCAGGCAGTAAAGTTGTCGGCATCGGTGTTCTGAATAAAGGGGAAGGCGAAATTCTGGTAGCAGATGCAAAGCTGAAATTCTACATGCGGACGAATTTCGGGACATGCATCGGCACAATCGGCGGAAATGTGAATGTCGAGACACTCCGCTGTAAGATTGAAGTCAATGCCGAAGGCGGAGAAATCACGGGTATCGGTGATGCAAAGGGAAGCGGAGATGTAACGCTTGACCATACAGAACTGAAAGCCTATATTCTGGCAGCGAAACCGCATGAAGCCGGTTCTAAGTCAGGACAGTTCAGCATGAAAAGCAGCAGTATCATTGCTGATATTAATGATAAACACAATACACAGGAAACAGGAGAGTAAGATTTATGAAATTAGGTATGGTAGGATTACCGAATGTCGGAAAAAGCACATTATTCAATGCCCTGACAAATGCGGGGGCGCAGTCGGCGAACTATCCGTTCTGCACGATTGAGAAAAATATTGGTGTTGTATCTGTTCCGGACAGCCGTCTTGACTATCTGGCGAAGATGTACGAACCAGACAGTTTCAAGCCGGCGACACTGGAATTTGTAGATATTGCCGGTCTTGTAAAGGGCGCATCGAAAGGCGAAGGCTTAGGGAACAAATTTCTTGCAGATATTCGTGAAGTAGATGCGATTGTGCATGTTGTACGTTGCTTTGAAGATATGGATATTATTCATGTAGACGGCAGTATCAATCCGGCAAGAGATATTGAAACAATCAATCTGGAATTAATCTTTGCAGATTTGGAAATGGTGCAGAGAAGAATTGACAGAGCCAAGAAGCTTCTGAAAGGCGACAAGAAAGCGCAGGTACAGGTAGATTTCTTTGAACGTCTTGCAGCGCATCTGGAAGAAGGCAAATCCGCAAGAAGCTTTGAAATCACCGAGGATGAGCAGGCATTCATGCATGATACGCCTCTGCTGTCAGCAAAGCCGGTAATTTACGCAGCAAACCTTTGCGAAGCCGATTTCACAGGCAATCTTGATGAACAGGAACACTATCAGGCAGTAAAGAAAATCGCAGAAGAAGAAAATGCGGCTGTACTGCCTATCTGTGCGCAAACAGAAGCAGAAATTGCAGACATGTCCGATGATGACAAGGCGATGTTCTTGGAAGAATTAGGACTGGAAGAATCCGGACTGAACAGAATCATCCAGACAGGTTATAGCTTGTTAGGTCTGATTTCGTTCCTGACAGCCGGAAAGCAGGAAGTTCGTGCATGGACAATCACAAGAGGCACAAAAGCACCGCAGGCAGCCGGAAAGATTCATACAGATTTTGAGAAAGGCTTTATCCGTGCGGAAATCGTTGCTTTTGATGATTTGCAAAAATGCGGTTCAATGGCTGCCGCCAGAGAACAGGGCATGTTAAGGCTCGAAGGCAAGGAATATATCATGCAGGACGGTGATATTGTTGAATTCCGATTCAATGTATAATCCGGAACATCTGCTGATGCTGGCGGAACAGGCACGGAAGAATGCTTACTGTAAGTATTCAGGTTTTGCAGTCGGCACAGCACTGCTGACGGAATCAGGTGTAATTTATACCGGATGCAATATTGAAAACAGTTCGTATCCGGTAGGCATCTGTGCGGAGCGTGTTGCTTTTGGAAAGGCACTTTCTGACGGACACCGGAAATTCAAGGCAATAGCGATAGCCGGTGCACCGGAACAGGAAAAGAAAACGGTATTCTGTCCGCCGTGCGGTATGTGCCGTCAGTTCATGAGCGAATTTTGTGAAGATGATTTTGAAATTATCCTGTCTGATAAGATTTATCAGATGAAAGATTTACTTCCGGTCAGATTTGAATTATGACAAAAATACCCTGCTGAACGCATCAGCAGGGTATTTTAATAACTCATAATTTACTGGATAGCGGCGTTATAGGTATCGAGAACGGCATCAATTGCAGATGACCAGTTATCACGCAGAACAGCCCATGAATCGACTTGGTCGGAATAGTTCAGCAGACCGTCCATGAGGTTATTCATAATACCTCTTGTTTCGTAGGTATAGTCCCCGTCACCGTACATAGTACTGCCCATGCCGTAGCCGAAATCGAATACAGTAACGGTATCTTCTTTATAAGACTGAATCGCATCATATTGTTCTTCAGTAACGAAGCCGAGGAGCAGACCGGAAGCAGATTTTTCCTGAATCAAAGCTTTTTCCTTAGCGGCTGCTTTATAGGCTTCTTCTGTTTCGGCGAGTCTTTCGCAATAGATATATCTTGCGACAGCATCACCTTTTTCGGAATTCTTGACGAGCATTTTCGCAGCGTAGTTACCGCAGAGGTAATATTCATCGGAATCGGGAGATTTCGGGAACGGAACAACCATTAAATCTGCATCCTGATTAGCGGCATTAGAACCAGCAAGCGACCAGTCAGCCATGCCGTAGAACAGAACATCATGAGTATCGGGGAAGTTGCCGAACCAGCCGGGTTCATAGAGACCGAGGCTCTGCATTTCGGCCATGAGGTTTTCAGCAGCTTCAATATCGGGGTCAGAGATATTGTTTGTGAATTTTTTGCCGTCAAAGTTGACAATAGTTTTACCGGTAGACTGTACCATAGCCTGACCGAACCAACCACAGATACCGTAACGGTCCTCACCGTTCTTGACGAATTTTTTCATCATTTCCATAAAGACATCCCAGTCCCATTCGCCGTCCTGATAGAGTTCATAAGGGTCATCAAGGCCATTTTCCTGACACATCTGCCGGCTGTAGGTAATCAGAAGCGGGTCAGAGACAGCATAGGGGACAACATAATGTTTGCCGTTATATTCATACATGTCGATTGCGCTTCTGATGCCGTCCCAGATGGGGTCGCTGAGGTCGATATAATCATCGAGAGGCTCATACTGATTTTTATAAACGCCGTTGGGGAGGGCATCCCATTCATAGGGGAACATATCGACAGGGTCACCGCCGAGAATTCTGTTAGTCAGGGTATCGAATTTATTTTCGGAAGTACACTGAATCCAGTTAATTTTTCCGCCGAACTGGTCTTCAAACAGGGTCAGGGCAACAGAACGGTCATTATTGTTAGTAGGATTAATGTCATAAGTAGCGAGCCAGTAGATTTCCTGACCGCTGATGTCTTTCATAGAGTCCTGTACGGCAGCAGTTTCGACAGCGACATCGTCTTCTTCTTTGTAATGACTGCTGTCCTCAGCAGTTTCTTCTTTGGAGCAGGCGGTCATAGCGAACACAAGAGACAGGCTCATGATGCCTGCAAAAATTTTGATTAATTTCTTCAAAACACATCACACACTTTCTGTAATCATTTTTTGCATAACGAGCTTATGCAGTTATACTTATTATAACTGTTTTTTGACAGAATGTCAATATCTTTGTAAAATTTTTTACAGATTTCGTGTGATAATTATGAATTGATTAAATTATTTACTGTAAAAATCTCTTTGCTGAACAGCAAGTGCATCACAGCGTTCATTTTCCGGATGGCCGGCATGTCCTTTAACCCAGATGAAATTCACATCATGTATTGCTAATAATTTCAGGAGTTCTTGCCATAAATCGGCATTGAGAGCAGGTTTGCCGTCAGATTTCTTCCAGTTTTTATTTTTCCAAGAATAGACCCATTTTTTGGTGATGCTGTCAACAACATATTTGCTGTCGGTTGTGACAGTAACAATGCAGGGTTCTTTGAGTTTTTTGAGTCCCTCGATGACAGCCGTCATTTCCATGCGGTTATTTGTTGTATCGGGCGCACCGCCGGAGAATTCTTTTTCATAATCTCCGTAGCGGAGAATCGTCCCCCAGCCGCCTGCGCCGGGGTTGCCGGAGCAAGCACCATCGGTAAACATCTGGATATGTTTCATAAAAACCTCTTTTCTGAATTGGCAGAGAGAAATACAGGGCAGAGAAAGTTCTGCCCTGTACTTGCAATTGCATAAAAATTATGTTATAATAATTACTTGGAAATGAGTGCGAGAGTATCTCT
>JAFRMZ010000129.1 GCA_017430465.1 Oscillospiraceae bacterium | reverse complement strand
TTGGTCTGTCTGTACAGAACAGGAGGTCATTATGGCACAGACAGGCAAAATTACAGCTTTATATTGCAGATATTCCGCAGATGACGGCATGAGAATCGAAAGTGACAGTATCGCTCATCAGAAAGCAATCCTGACGGAATATGCAAACAATCACGGACTTACCAATCAGCGGTTCTATGTGGACGATGGAGTGAGTGGCGTGACATTCGAGAGGGCAGGCTTCAAGGCTATGCTCAATGACATTGAAAACGGCATGGTCGGAACGGTCATAGTCAAAGATATGTCGAGATTCGGCAGAAATTACCTCATGGTGGGACAGTATCTTGAAATTGTATTTCCTGAATATGGAGTGCGTTTCATTGCGATTGGTGACAATGTAGATTCCAATGAGGGACTGAATGACCTGATGCCGATAAATAACCTGATAAACGAATGGTATGCAAGAGATATTTCACGCAAGGAAAGAGCATATATTCAGAATAAAGGAAATAATGGCAAAAGAATCACTAACCGTCCTGTTTACGGCTATAAGAAAGCCGACGATGACAAGGAAAAATGGGTAATTGATGAACCTGCCGCCCAAATAGTAAGAAGAATATTTGAAATGTTCCTCAGCGGTATCAGCTCTATCAAAATTGCTGAAACGCTTACAGCAGAAAAGATACTCCGCCCTACGGCTTATACAGGCTGTAAAATCGGTCTTCGCTCCGATGATTATGATGAGTATTACTGGCATCCGACAATGATTCGCAGAATCCTGAGAAAACAGGAATACTGCGGTGATACCGTCAATTTCCGCTCGACAAGGCTTTCTTACAAGTCGAAAAAAATTATCTGGAATCCGAAAGAGAAACTCAGAATTTTTTACAACACGCAAGAACCTATTGTGACAAGAGAACAGTTTGAAGAAGTACAGCAGCTTCTGGGTGAGCCTAAGAAAAGACCGAATACTGGCATACACTCAATGTATTACAGCTATCTTTTCTGTGAAGCGTGCAAGCACACGATGAGTGTAAGACACAGACAGAGTGTTTCCTATTACTGTTCGCTGGCTACTAAAAAGAAAGGTGCGTGTAGCTATCACGGCATTAATGAGGAAATTCTCAATAAAGCCGTGCTGAATCAGATTAACAGACTGATTGCTCTTTCCAAAGTAGACAAAAAGGCTTTCAATGAAATGCTCCGCAGTCAGAGTGCAGGCATTTCCCTTGCTGAACTCGAAAAGGTAACAGCAGAACTCGAAAGTATCCGCACAAGGATTTCCGAAATTGACAGATTTGTGCAGGGATTGTTTGAATCGAAAGTCAAAGGCGAAATTGATGGTGATATGTTCTGCACCTTCTCCGAAAATTACCGCAGGGAAAAGGCGGAGCTGAATGAAAGACTTGAAATTCTTGTGAAAACAGAAGAACGTCTTAAAAATGAAGCTAACAAAGGTGTAAAGTTAGGAACAACTGTTCATAATTATGACACAATTTCAGAAGTCACTCCCGAAGTCCTCAGAGATTTTATTGACAGAATTGAAGTCGGTGAAACGATGAGAAAAGTAAATCATGGCAAAAATGTCCGTAAAATCAGCGTTTTCTTCATTGGTATCGGTGAAGTTTTCCCTGATTAAAATTTGTTCCCTTTGGACATTACAAGTACAGAAAAGTGGTATGGCAGTGCAATCATAAATTTGAGGGACAGAAATGCACCACTCCGCATTTTTCAGAAGATGAAATCAGAAAGCTGTTTGTGAAAGCCGTCAATCAGCTTGTGGACTGCAAAAAAGAAATTCTTTCCCTTTATTCTGAAATTGCAGATACGAAATTTTCTACAGAAGAACAGGAAAAAACACTGACAGTTCTTTCGTTTGAAATCCAGTCGGCTGAACAGCAGATTCAGGACTGCATTGAAGAAAATGCCGCTGCTGCACTCAATCAGTCAGAATATACAGCAAGGTATGATGAACTGACTGACAGGTATGATTCGCTGAAAACCAAATACGAAAAACTTGCTGTCAAAGTGCATGAAAACCAGTGCAGAAAAGAACAGCTCCTGTCATTTCTCAGATGGCTGGAACGTACAAGCCTGATAACAGAATTTGATGAAAATATCTGGAATCTCATGCTGGACGATGTGATTGTTCACAGCAAGTCAGATGTTGTGTTTATTTTCAATAACGGAAGCGAGATTTCCGTTTCACTTTGATACAAGCCGTGATGCAGATTTTCTGTATCACGGCTTTTTTCTTTGAAATGGACTTGATTTTTCTGCTCTGTTATGGTATAATGAATAAAAAGCAGAGGAGTTGATACCAATGGCTGAAATGCCTACGGGCCTTGCCAGCAGCATAGAGGCTTCCGATGACCGTGCAAAGCTGGATGCTGTTGCTAAAAAGCTGATTAAGCACCGCATTATTCTTGCGGAAATCTTAAAGGAATGTACTGACGAATTCAAGGATTTTGATGTATCCTACATCGAGCAGAACTGTTTTGCCAGTGAAGTTCAGGTAAATGTTGTATCCGTAGACCAGGATGTTCCTGATGCAGATGCAAGCATTGTCGGCTCTGATACAGAAGATGCCTCGGACAAAGAGGGCGTGATTCATTACGACATTGTATTTGATGCAGTTGTTCCGGATACGGAGAACATCATCAGACTGGTCATCAATGTTGAAATACAGGTGGATATGGATGTTTCCTATTCTGTAGTGACAAGAGCAGTCTACTATGCTGCCAGACTGATTTCAAGACAGAAAGGAACAGTTTTCACACATTCAGATTATCAGAAAATTCAGAAAGTCTATTCTATCTAAATATGCCCCGACCCCAAAAAGAAAAATGCAAATTCCATCGCAGAATACGGCATCACTCAGCAGAAGGTTATCGGCAGAGTGAAGGAAAAAACGGAAAATTATGATAAGATGAAAATCGTTATCATTTCTCTGAATGATGAAGGCATGGAAAATAGAAGTGACATTATCCGTCTTTTGAGTATGTTGCTTTCTACTACGGAAAGTGTGGAAAACCGCAAAAAGATACTGGAAGATGAGTTTCACATTCCGATGACAAAAGAAATCAAGGAGGAGGTGTCTGAAATGTGTAATCTCGGTATGGCTGTTGAATTAAAGGGCGTAGAGCAGGGAGTAAAGCAGGGAAAAGAACAGGCTTTTATTGAAAACATCAGAAGCCTCATGAAAACATTGAAATTGACTGCGGAACAAGCTATGGATGCATTACAAATTCCGAAAGAAGAACAGGCACAATACGAATCTAAACTTTAATATAAATAACATCAAGCCGTGATGCAGAATCTCCTGTATCACGGCATTTTTTATCTGGGTGCAAAATGCACCCACCTTTTTTATTTTGCACCCAGCCTGCACCCACTGAGTGCAAAATTAAATTGTACCAAGTTAGGCATTTACATTTCCACATAGAACCGCTGATTGGCAAGTCCATGATTGTTTGCGTATTCCGTCAGGATTGCTTTCTGATGAGCGATACTGTCACTTTCGATTCTCATGCCGTCATCTGCGGAATATCTGCAATATAAAGCTGTAATTTTGCCTGTCTGTGCCATAATGACCTCCTGTTCTGTACAGACAGACCAA
>JAFRMZ010000128.1 GCA_017430465.1 Oscillospiraceae bacterium | reverse complement strand
CTTGCAATACGGCAGAACCGTCAATGATAATCATAGTTTTCACCGTCAGGAAAATCTGCTGATGTTCCAGCCTACCTGTCATCATGATGATGATGCTTTATTCAAACTTGCAGATAAATTTCTTGCTTGTGATTCTGATGAAATTCAGATTTTCTGCATTTGGGGTCACAGCTATGAATTTGATGGTAATCACAACTGGGACAGAATGGAACATTTTCTTGACAGAATTGCCGGAAAATCAGACATTTTCTACGGCACAAATGCAGAAGTGCTATTATAAAAAATAAAACAGCCGGATGATTATGCATCCGGCTGTTTTTTGAACTTGGAATCGCTTTCCAAGCCTTTCCATCCAAAACGGAAAATAGATACTAAAATAGATAATATTGTGATAGATTCGCTTACAATACCGCCCCATGAATGCACAATCACATCATAGACCAGCCAGCATGGCGATGCACATGCCAGATTCACTAAGCGAATATTACGTGCACTGTTAGTCCAGTATACAAATGTACTCGACACGGAGGCAAGATACGCCAGAAGACTGACGTATCCGTTCCATGTGAAAAATAATATCGTAGTAAAACATACCGCTATCAGAAACGGACAGCCTTTCCAGCGCACCCATTTCCATTCATTGTATTTCATCATCAGAGCATTTCGCAGAATATTTACTGCCAGACTCAGACATCCGCTTTTTGCATCCAGCATAAAAAATTGCAGACAGAATAATGCTGAACCTATCAACTGAAGCAGAAAAAGCCATCGGTTTGATTGTATCTGATAGGATAAAATAAATGCTGTCACGGCGATAAATCCGATTCCTTGAATCAGCATCGCAGAAGAAATCATAATGTAATCAGTCCGACAATGGCTTTCATAATCATGAGGGAATCGTTGGAATCTGGAACACCGTTTTTATTGACATCTGCCTTTTTCTGCTGGGTTTCGGTCAGTTCTTCCTTGCCGAGTAAGTTTTTATTCAGCAGGATAACATCAAGAATATCAATTGCACCGCTGTCATCGACATCGCCATAGAGCAAATCGCCTGAACCGTCTGTTACAGATGTTTCTGTTTCGGTAACGGTTTCGGTAGTTGTTTCCTGTTCTGTAGGCTGTGCTTCTGTCGGAGATGTTGTACCGGAATCTGTTCCGTAATACTCACCGAGTGAAATACCGTTTACACCGACAGGAATCTTATGGTCAAGACTGATAAATTTTCCGTCATCATTTTGCCAGAGCGCAGGCTTGATGAATTCATATTTTACTTCATCCCATTTTTCAAAATTATCATAAACCAAACCGCCAGTATCAGAAGAATTTTCATTAAAGCACCAGAACGTATGATGAATATGTTTATCAATCATATAATCACGAAGTTCCTGAAGCCAGTGACGGTTTTCGCCGGTGGTGTCGTGTTCATCATCGACCCATCCGCCCCACTCGCCCATAAGCAGAGGAGAAATGTTTTCTTCTACCAGATACGCCCATGAATCATACCAGTAATCGTCAAGAAGCGTTTGTCTGGTGAAAGTTTTAGTATCATCATCCAGATAGAACCATGTCTGATTATATACTTCAGGGCCGTAATCATGAGGAGAATAAACAAGCTGACTCTGATATTTTCCAAGGTTAACGGGGAATTTTCTTGCACCACGGAAATTTCCGCCCCACCATGCGCCGTGATAATAACTATATGGATAGCGTGCATAATCAATAGTTGGATAAGTCCAGTCTGCACCGTCTTCAAATTTAGGATAAACTTCAATGCCTTCTACCATGATGAGAAGATTCGGATTCTTTTCCAGAACAGCAGCCGCACCACGTTCAGCCGCATATCTCCAGTTATTTTCATCTGTCGAGCCGTCCCACTTGGCGAAATTACCTTCATCTGCTTTTCCGTGCGGTTCGTTTTTGAGGTCGATAGCAATTACAGTATCATCATCTTTGTAGTAATCTGCAAACCAAGACAGTGCTTCCAGCCAGTCATCTGTACTGTAGTTATCATCATACCAAAGCGGATAGTTATGGCCTGCGGCATTGGTAGTAGCGCAATGAATATCCATCATAATTTTGATGCCGTTTTCTCTGCACCATTCGACTGCTTTGTTCCAGACATCAAAACTGTACATAGGCGTACCGCCTACTGTACCTTCAATTGTAAGCTCTGGATTTTTCCATTCATTGAGCTTGATAAGCGGGTCAGGTTCGTTATTTTTCCATTGCAGAAGAATCTGCGTAGACATTGGTACACGGAGCAGATTGAATCCGTGGTCAGCGATTTCGTTAAGCATTTCGTGCATATTTCTTGACCAGACACCATCAAAGACCTGCGAGCCGACACTATAGCCGAACCAGTTACAGCCTGTCATCCAGACTTCATTGCCGTTTCTGTCTACAACAGTACCATTTTCCACATGAAGCCAGTCGTCATGATACTCATCCGGCTCTGAGGCAGAAACGGAAACCGGCAGAGAAGAACTCATATTCATCAGCAGAGAACCCGTCATGACGGCAGAAAGTGCTAATTTTTTCAGCACATTTTTTTTCATAAATAAACCCCTCCATAGTTATTTTTGGAATTTTACAGTATCTTTATTCTAGCATATTTTTTATCATTTGTCAATCATTTATATCGGATTCCTACTTGACAATTCTCCTGTTTTATGCTATGATAGAGTTATATTTGAACCGTTCCGGCAGTGCTTGCAGGCACGGTGTTATTCACTGATTCTTTTGTACGTATCCTGTACGTGAACTGCTTTTATTTTCAGAAAATACCATTGTTTTATTTTAACAGCCTATTAAAATATCCTTTTTTTCTGTTCCGGTACTTATTCATATATTTTTTAAAAAAAACAGTTGATTCGTACACGAATTGAATGATATAATATTTTTATAAATACTGTCATATTTATCAGAAATCATAAACAGGAAATGAGGAAAAAGAGAAAACATGATTGATTTTCAGATAAAGATTTTTTTAAGTATGTATGACAAGGCTGTCGAAACTGCTGTCAAAGAAACCACTTTGCCGAACAGTGTCCATGCAGAATTTCTTCCGCCGGCCGAAAACAGAAACGCTGTTCCGGATAACATCACCGCTGTATTTATTACAGACAAAATGTCTCAGCTCCGTTCTGCCGTTTCGTTCCGAAAAAAGAACCTCAGAATTGTTTACTGTGGTTATACCGCAGATGCCGGAAAATCCCTCAGTAAGCTCGAAGCCTTGTGGCCTGCCGGAGAAAGTACCGAAATCGTTAAGAAAAGATTTACCATTCTGATTAAAAATCTTAAAAATGAATTTGATGCATGGTTTTATCAGAATGCGCTTCTGACAACTATCAACAGCCTTCCCGATATGCTTTGGTATAAGCGCATAGATGGCATTCATACACTTGTCAACGACATGTTTACTGAAATTGTCCGCAAGCCTAAATCAGAAATTCACGGCAAAGACCATTTTTCTATCTGGAATGTTCCCCGCCCCGAAGAAGGAAACGGCGAATTCGCCTGCGCAGAATCCGAAGAAATGGCCATCAGTACGGGAAAAACTTATATCTGCGATGAACCTGTTAAAACGCATGAGGGTATGAAGCAGTTTATTACTTATAAAACGCCCGTCTATGACATGTACGGAAATGTTTTCGGAACAGTCGGCATCGGCCACGATGTGACGAATTTCAGCAACATGGGAATTGAACTTTCTATTCTGGTGCAGAATCTTCCTTTCCCTATGATTATTTTTTCATCTGACTGGAAAGTTGTCCGGATGAATCATTCTTTTGAGGAAATTTCCGGAATTTCTTCCAAAGATGCAGAAAAATTCAATTATCCGGAGTGGAAGCAAAAAAAGCTTATTCCTGTCAACAACGGCGCAGATGACCATCAGAAGCATACTCATATACAGGAATGCATTATCCAGCGCAACGGCGAAAAAAAATATTTCATCGTAAGAGAACAGGAAATCCGTGATTTCTTTGATAATACTTCCGGTTATTTTCTGACACTGCAGGACATTACCTATCAGAGAGCGTATGAACGTTCTATCATAGAAACTGCCAATACTGATATGCTGACAGGTATGTATAACAGAAGATATTTCTATCATTATCTTTCTCAGAATGCGGAAAAGCTTCTGACTCTGTTCTATATGGATTTGGATAAATTTAAAACGGTCAATGATATGTTCGGACATGCAAAAGGGGATGAAGTTCTGATTAAAACTTCGCAGATTATCCGTTCTCTGTTTACAGATGCCGTTTCTGCAAGGCTCGGCGGTGATGAATTCGCTGTCGTGATGGAAAACTGTACGCCGGAACTTGCCGGACAGCGATGCATCCGGATGGAAAATGCTATACATGAAACATTCAGTGCAGAAGGCCTTGATATTACTATCAGCATCGGCATTGCGGAAAACAGCGGAATGCTTAGGGATATAGACCAGTTCATTCATGAGAGCGATACTAAAATGTATGAAATGAAAAAAGCACATCACGAAGCACTGCGTATATAAAAAAACAGACTGCCGTTTCAGACGGCAGTCTGTTCTGTTATCTTATCCCTTGTAAAGTGCGCCAAATTCCTTGCAGGCTCTGTAATCGGCAGATTCCAAATCCTTTGTACCGAATGCAGACCATGTGTGCGGACGGAAAATTTCATCATCTTCGACATTGTGCATAGATACCGGAATTCTCAGCATAGAAGCCAGAGTAATTAAATCCTTTCCGATATGGCCGTAAGTAATTGAACCATGATTTGCGCCCCAGTTTGCCATTACAGTATAGACATCCTTAAACGCTCCTGTTCCGGTCAGGCGTGGTACAAACCAAGTGGTCGGCCATGTGGGGTCGGTTCTCTTGTCCAGAACATTATGAATTTCATCCGGAAGAACAGCAGTCCATCCTTCTGCGATTTGAAGCACCGGCTGTGTACCGTTAATGATGTTTACTCTCATCATCGTCATGGGCATTTCTGCCTGTGTTCTGAAATGGGAGGAAAATCCGCCTCCTCTGAAATAGCCCAGATTTGCCGGACACCAATCCACAGCATCAGTAATAGCTTCAATATCTTTATCTGTCATATCCCACCATTTTTTCATCAGATGATTGCCGTCTTCATCTGTAGCCAGACCAGTTGCATCCAGTGCAGCAGAGCCGGAGTTAATCAGATGAATAAAGCCATTTTCTGCAAGTCCTGTCGGTTTGATACCGGTTACACGTTCAACAGCCTCAGGACTCCAGTAAGTACGGACATCTGCAAATAAACTTGCCCGATTCGAGAGAAGATGACCAAACAGCATAGAAACACCATTGAGAGTATCATTTTCAGTTGCGAGCAGAGTCGGCTGTTTCTTACCGTTCCAGTCAAAAGTAGAATTCAGAATTGCTTCTGAAAAATCTCCGTTCGGAAGCCAGTCAGTCCACTGTCTCTGTCCCTGAAATCCGCCTAAAATGGCATTTCGGCCACGGCTTTCCTCAAGCCAGTCCATTTCGGCTAGTTTTTTGTTTCCGAGCATAATATCACGGATAACCAGTGTCATCTTGACAACAAATTCCCAGTTTTCTTCCTGATGTTCCGGCGAAAGTGGCTCTGCATTGTAGTCAAATCCCATCGGGCAGTTATCCATCGTCCATTTGTAAGCTTTTTCAAATTCCTCATGGTCGTAGATTTCCAGATTGATTCTTCTGAGGACTTCTGTCATATCCACCCATTCGGCACGGATACCAAGATATTTCTGGAAGAAATCGTTATTGCAGTAAGACCCGCCAATACCCATTGCTACACCGCCGATGTTGACATAAGCCTTATTTCTCATCAGGCCGACAGCAACAGCGCATCTTGCAAATCTTAAAATCTTCTCACGGACATCATCCGGAATAGTAGTATCATCTGCTTCCTGCACATCTCTGCCGTAGATGGCGAAAGCTGGCAGTCCTCTCTGTGTATGTGCTGCCATTGCTGCTGCGAGGTATACTGCACCGGGACGTTCTGTACCGTTGAACCCCCATACTGCCTTGACAGTTAGCGGATTCAAATCCATAGTTTCGCTTCCGTAGCACCAGCACGGAGTGACTGACAGCGTGGCACAAACATTCTGTGTCGAGAAGAATTCCTCACACTGATAGGCTTCTGCACCGCCTCCGATAGTAGAGGGCGCAATCACGCATTCCACCGGCGTACCATCCGGATAGAAAATTTCACTTTCGATTAACGCTTTTGCAGATTTTGCCATGTTCATAGTCTGTTCTTCAAGACTTTCACGGATACCTTTCTGCCGTCCGTCAATGATAGGACGAATACCAATTTTAGGATACATCTTAAACACACTTCTTTCTGAAATTTTAAATTATTTATATGATTTAAATAATTTCTGATAATTTTCATACATGCCTGTATTCTGAATATTCGGCATATATGTCTTGGATTTGATGGATTTTGCAATCAGCCAGCGAGCTTCCAGCAAATCCGGAACAGTTCCCGATGCTATTAGCTGAATCACGGCATTGCCATAGGCAGTAGCTTCTTCCGAACCTGTGCAGACCGGAATCCGGCAGGCATCTGCTGTAAGCTGACAAAGCAATCTGTCTTTGACTCCTCCGCCGAGCATGTAAATTTTTTCACACTTCTGATTCGTACAGTGTTGAATCTCATCCAGCGCATCACGGAAACGGCACGCCAGACTTTCATAAATACAGCGCAGAACATCCGGAATATCTGCCGGAACGGGCTGACCGCTTTCACTGCACCAGTCACGCACTCTGACAGCCATATCTCCGGGCGTTGAAAATGCAGGCGCATCCACATCAATGAACCGCTGGCATCCTTCAGCAGAAACAGCCATTTTCTCCAAATCGGCATAAGAATAGTCTTTCCCCTG
Source organism: Oscillospiraceae bacterium (assembly GCA_017430465.1). Classification (GTDB taxonomy): domain Bacteria; phylum Bacillota; class Clostridia; order Oscillospirales; family Ruminococcaceae; genus UBA3855. Next base: position 2,319 of record JAFRMZ010000128.1, on the reverse strand, counting down.
ATTTTTCAGTGTCCGGCGGAGTTCCTGCAAGAGCCATGTGCCGGTGATATTTTTCAGGAACGTAACCGTATTTTCAAAGCCGATTTCATTCGAGATGCCAAGTGAGGCAGATTCTGCATTGATAACAGGCTTTTTCAGTTCCGTACCGAATAAAGCCCATGTTCCGCAACTGATAAAGGCAAACGGCTTCCGGTCGAGTGCCGGAATGGATGCCGAGGCACATTGTGTATCATGTCCGCATACGGCAATAACCGGAACAGACGGAACACCTAATTCCTGACAGATTTCTTCCGATAACATGCCTTTGACTGTTCCTGTCTGTGCCATTGCCGGAAAGATATGTTCTGGCAGGCCGAAAGCTTTTATCACTTCGCCTGACCAGCCTCCTGAATATGGATTGCATAACTGCGTTGTTCCGGCAATGGATAATTCTGAAGAAATATCCCCTGTCAGCAGATAGGCGAATAAATCCGGCATCAGCAGAAAGGCCTGTGCATTTTCAAGAAGTTCAGGGGCATTCTGTTTCTGCTCCAGAAGCTGGAATGCCGTATTGATATTCAGAATCTGGTTTCCGGTGAGCATGTAGAGTTTTTCCGGCGGAATGAGTTCTGCTGATTTTTCAGGCAGTCCGGCAGTTCTGGTATCACGGTAGTGATACGGATTTCCCAGCAATGCGCCGTGTTTGTCAATCAGTCCGTAATCAACACCCCATGTATCAATCCCGATGCTGTCGAATCCGCCGTTCTGAGAAGCTTTCCGGATGCCGTTCTTGATTTCCTGAAATAATCCCAGCACATCCCAGTACAGATGCCCGTGATAGGAAACGGGCTGATTCGGAAATCGGTGAATTTCTTCCAGCCGGAGGGATTCATTTTCATAATGCGCAAGAACTGCACGTCCGCTGGATGCCCCGAAATCAAATGCAAGGGCTGTCCTTTTTTTTGTACTCATGATATATCACTTATTTCTTGTTATATTTTTTATATCCCGGATGCTTTCCGGTAACTTTGTACTGTGAACGCATGTTGCAGAGGCGGTCGATATTTTCTCGGGAAATTTCCTGTGCTCCGCCCAGAAGATGCGCATTCAGACTGATTTTTGCATATAATTCAAGAGTTTCCATTCTGTAATAAGCTGTCAGCAAGTCAGAACCGACTGTCAGTGCACCGTGATTCTGCAATAACATGACATCATGTTCCTGCAAATATGGTTTAATTGCTTCCGGTACTTCATTTGTAGACGGTGTTCCGTAAGGCGTCACCGGTACAGAACCAATTGCGATAACCGATTCAATCATAGAATACTGGTCAAGTGCGATATTTGCCACGGCATAGCCGGTTGCTGTCGGCGGATGGGCATGAACCACACCATTGACATCTTCACGTTCCTTATAACAGCAAAGATGCATTTTAATTTCTGATGACGGTCTGTAGCCTTCCTGTCCTTCGATGACTTCGCCTTTTTCATTGATTCTGACCAGTTTTTCCGGTGTGATGAAACTTTTGCTGATGCCGGTCGGCGTTGCCAGAAATGTACCGTCATCCAGACGGACAGAAACATTTCCGTCATTGGCGGCAACCCAGCCCAACTGCCACATCTTATGGCACACATCGCAGATTTCTTCTTTTATCTGATTCAAATTCATCTTAATTTTTCATACCTTTCTGAGTAAAATATAATCTTACTCACTTATTATACACTATTTTAGTTAATTTGTCCAGTGCTTTTTGAAAAAAATATCAAAAAATCTGAAATCTGGAATCCGCTGACCTGTTCTGAAAATATTTTTTTAAAAAATTGACTTTCCTGTATTGACGGAATCAAAATTTTCCGGTATAATAGAAAGAAGAAAACTATTTCACGGAGGTTATTATTTTGAATACTAAAATTGCTGCTTCACTTCTGAGTGCGGATATGCTCCACTTAGGCGACGAAATCGAAAGAGTCAAAAAGGCTGGTGTTGACTGGCTTCATTATGATGTCATGGACGGAGGCTTTGTTCCGAACATTACTTTTGGAATGCCTATCCTGAAAGAAATCGCCAAAAAAACAGATTTATTCATTGATGTGCATCTGATGATTATGAATCCCAGACCATATATTCATGAATTTGCTCTTGCCGGTGCAAATCTGATGACATTCCATCTGGAAAGCCCTATCAGCCAGAATCCTTTTCTGACCATCAAGATGATTAAAGAGCATCACTGTCAGGTTGGCGCAGCACTCAAGCCCGGAACGCCTGCAAAATGTCTGCTCCCGTTTCTGGATGATTTGGACGTGATTCTTGTTATGACAGTAGAACCCGGTTTCAGCGGTCAG
>JAFRMZ010000019.1 GCA_017430465.1 Oscillospiraceae bacterium | reverse complement strand
TTATTGCATTACTCTGTATGAACTGCCGAAACTCACTGATGTTGAATTTGACCCCACAGAAACAAACGAAGTTGTCAACACCGAACCGACTGACCCCGAAGAAGGTCATGCACGTATCGCAACCGACTCTGACGGTAATTTCTCCATCAGTCTCCCCGAAGGTGCAGAAACTATTTATCTGACTGTGGATATGCCCGCAACAGAAACTTATGCTAACGGCGGTCTTGGTACTTCTATCGAAATTGATGGCAAGTATTACTGGGCTAACATTCAGTGGGAAGCTAAGAAAGCTGGCACAATCGAACTCAATCTTGTGGACAACCTCCTGAATGTGACAGAAGGTACTGTTACCGTAGAAGATGAAGCTATCATTGAAAAAGTAAAGGAAATTCTGCCAACTGTCAAGTCTTTCACCGGTCAGGTTTGGTATGCTGATAAGTCCGCAACTTCTGAAATCCAGATTACAGATGCTTATATCAAGGTATCCGGTACAGAAGACCCCACTGAAGGCGATACTGAAGAAACTTCCGAATCTGGTGAAGTAACCGTTACTAAATACGGTGATGCTGATAATTCCGGCGAAGTGGATATTTTGGACGTAATTACAGTTAACAGGGCAATTCTCGGCAAGGAAGAACTTTCCGAACAGGGTCTTGTCAATGTCGACTTCAACAAGGACGGCAAGCCCGATTCTACAGAAGCACTTGCTATCATGAAGCGTATTGTATCTCTGCTGACAGATGATGACCTTGCTAATTTCTGATTTTTAATCATCACTGAATAAAAAATCTGCATCGGAATTCCGATGCAGATTTTATTTTTATGAATTAATTAATCAAGAAAATCTTTTACTTTCTTGCTTCTGCTGGGATGACGGAGTTTTCTGAGTGCTTTTGCTTCAATCTGGCGGATACGTTCACGAGTAACATTGAACTGTGCACCGACTTCTTCCAGTGTGCGGGAACGGCCGTCAATCAGGCCGAAACGCAGACGGAGTACATTGGCTTCACGGTCGGTCAGCGTGGAAAGTACTTCATCAAGCTGTTCTTTCAGAAGCGTGTGAGAGGCGGCATCTGCCGGAGCAGGTGCATCATCATCCGGAATGAAATCACCCAGATGAGAATCTTCTTCTTCACCGATAGGCGTTTCCAGAGAAACAGGGTCTTGTGCAATACGCATGATTTCACGGACACGTTCTACAGGAAGTTCCAGACGGTCAGCAATTTCTTCAGGAGTCGGGTCATGACCGTTTTCATGCAGAAGCTGACTCGATACTTTCTTGACTTTTGTGATAGTTTCTACCATGTGTACCGGAATACGGATGGTTCTTGCCTGGTCAGCAATCGCACGGGTGATGGCCTGACGAATCCACCATGTCGCATAGGTTGAAAATTTGAATCCTTTGTTATAATCAAACTTGTCAACAGCTTTGATTAACCCCAGATTGCCTTCTTGAATCAGGTCAAGAAACTGCATTCCTCTGCCAACATATTTTTTGGCAATGCTGACAACAAGACGGAGATTCGCTTCAGAAAGTCTCTGTTTGGCTCGTTTGGCTTCCAGCGGTGTACCTTCTGCCATGAGTCTGGCAAGTTCGATTTCCTCATCACCGGACAGCAGGGGCACACGGCCGATTTCTTTCAGATAAATTTTTACAGGGTCATCTACAGCAAGGCCTTCTGTCGAAAGCGCAGAATCCAAATCATCATCAGGATTATCGCTGATGTCAAGATGATTCAAATCGAAATTGTCATCAATAATATTATTATCAATAATTTCGATATTATGCTGTTCGCAGTTATCATAGAAAGAATTGAGCTGGTCAGCATCAAAATCCATTTCTTCGAGGGCATCGGTAATCTGTTTTGTTGTCAGTTTGCCGGTGGCTTTGCCTCTTTCGAGCAGTGCTTCAATTGTTGACTTCTTGTCCATTCTGTTTCCTCCTTAGTATTGTAAGCGGATATTCTTCTTTTTATTTGCAATGACCTGAAGCAGGTCATCGTTTGACATATTGGATGCATCTGCCATTTTTGTCTTTTGAGAATGCAGATTTGCAATGCAGTCAGAGACTGTCTGAATGTTAACTTTATCCCGATAATAGATAAAAATTTTTGTGATACGCCCCATTTCCTCTGCGGAAAACGCATTCCCCAGCAGAGAAGGAATCAGCCATGTGCTGACCGGAATTTTTTCACATAATGCCACATAAATTCTTTTGTGAAAATCAGTGACAAAATCTTCCGGACGAACCTGATTCCGGATAGTTTCAAACTGTTCCGGAAGCCATATCAGACAGCCCAGAAGCAGTTCTTCATTTTTACTCTCCGCAAGATGTGTCTGTGCTTCCGGATTGATTTCATCTCTTGTATGAAACAGAATTTCAGCATTGTGAAAGGTTTGGTTAGAATTATTTTTTTTTCGTCTGTTCCGGAAGATATTAGTCTGCTGTTTCAGAACTTCCGGACGGATTTCCAGTTCTTCTGCTATGCGCCGGATATAGATTTCTCTTTCTTTTTCGTGATGGATTTCAGAAATCACCTGTGCAACACGACGCAGATACATGACTTCGCCAGCATCTGTATGCAAATCCAGCCCGTTCCGGCATCGGTCAATCTGAAAATCCGTGACGTTTTGGGCATGTTTCAACAGAAGCCGGAAACGTTCTGCCCCGAATTTCCTGATATATTCGTCAGGGTCTTTGGCATCTCCATCAATATGCAGAATTTCGGCAGGCAGTCCTACATCCCGAAAATGCTGAATTGCCTTGTTGGTTGCATTCTGTCCGGCAGAGTCATTATCATAAGAAATAATCACTTTATCAGCATACTGTCGCATCAGTCTTGCCTGCTGAGGCGTGATGGCAGTGCCGAGAGTTGCAACAGCATTCGGAAATCCTGCCTGATGCAGAGCAATGACATCCATATAGCCTTCTGCAAGAATCAGTGTACAGGGGATATGCTGTCCGGCAAAATGCAGGGAAAACAGATTCCGTCCCTTATCGAAAACAGGGGTATCGCTGGTATTGAGATATTTTGGTTTGCTGTCATCGAGAACACGTCCGCCGAAGCCTATCACGTGATGATGCATATCTACAATCGGAAATATCACCCTGTTACGGAAATTATCGTAAATATTGCCTTTTTCGCTTCTACGGCAAACGTTTGCAAGAAGCAGTTCTTCATCAGAAAAACCTTTCCGGCTCAGATACTGATACAACTGATGCCAGTCATCCGGCGCATAGCCAAGGCCGTATTTCTGAATTGTTTGTGGCGTAAGCTGTCTTTCTCGGAAATAGGCAAGCCCTCTGCGGTCAGAACCTTTCAGAAGATTCTGATAATAGAAATTTGCTGTTTCCCGATTGATTTCATAACAGCGTTCCCGCCTGTTCTGTATCCGGCCGGCTTCTTCAGCAGAAATTCCCGGCACTTGCAGACCGCATCTCAGTGCGAGTTCCTGAACAGCTTCATTATAAGAAATCTCTTGTTTTTTCATCAGAAACGTGATGACATCACCGCCCGCACCGCATCCGGAACAGTAAAAATTATGAGTATCCGGATAGATAATGCAGGAATTTCCGGTTTCCGAATGGAACGGACAGTTACAGGAAAAGCCTCTGTCGCAGGGATTCAGTGACAAGCCAAAATTCCGGAATTCATCTGCAATTTTATTTTTTTCCAGAAGTGTCAGCAAAAATTCATCCGGCAGAAATGTCATGATTTCACCTGCTTTCGATGAGATTTCAGGACTTGAATACAGTCATCAGTACTTTCGGCAGTGCACTCAATTTTCTGGTATTTCCGGATAAGTTCTGCAAGTTCCGGAGGGATTTTATCCGGAATGCTGTTCTGCTGACAGATAAGCTGATAAAATGCCCGTCCGGAATCTGTCAGAAACAGTTCAGCAGGGAGTTTTTTACGGATATTCAGGATTTCTTCCGGAAAACGAATCAGATAAACAAGAATCTGTTCTTCTGCAATGCGCTGTCTGTTATTCAGCCGAGGCATAGCAGAAAGTTCTGAGGCTTCAAGAGAACGTGACGTATTGACACGAGGAACTTGTTTTTTTTCAGAAAAACTGTCAATTTGCGCTTGCATCTGTTCCGGAGAGAGTGCTAGTTTTTTAGCTGTCTGGCTAAGATAGATTTCACGCTCCAAAGGGTCTTTAATTCCAGAGAGCACTTGTGCAGATTTCCGGATAATTGCCGTTCTGTCAAGCGTTTTATCCAGTCCCTGTACAGAATCTTGCAAGGCAACCTGAACAGCATCGCCGGCATGTTCCAGAAGCTTATAAAATGCTTCGTTTCCATAATTACGGATAAATTCCGCAGAATCAAATGCATCCTGCAAAGATACAATTTCAACAGCAATTCCGGCAGAACTGCACCAATTCCGAAGATTCTGCATATTGCCGTAACGTGAAGCCGGACTTGAAATCACTGTCAGTTTTTCAGCATACTGCTGGATTGCTTTTGCATGATATTCTGTAAAATTTTCCGGCACGGCAATGACATTTGCATGACCGGCCTGATATATCGCCGATGCAGTAAAATAGTCTTCTGCAAGAATCAGGCTTTTTTTAATATTTTCTTTTTTGGCGAAGTTCAGAGAAAAAATAGTATTTTCTGACTGCATTCCGGCGTACAGGAACAGCGGATTTGCATTATCAGCCGACCTTCCGCCGAAGCCGGTCACATTGCCACGAAAATCCACTGCCGGAAATATGATTCTGTTCCGGAACGTATCATAAAGTTTTTCGTTCTGATTTTTCCGGCAGACTTTCGAGGCGGAAATTTCTTCATCAGAATAGCCTTTCTGCCGGAGATGATAATGCAGATTCTGCCAGTCTCCGGAAGCATAGCCGATAGCATATTTTCTGACGGTTTCCGGCCGAATCTGATAAAATTTCAGATA
>JAFRMZ010000127.1 GCA_017430465.1 Oscillospiraceae bacterium | reverse complement strand
TTCTCTGGGGCGATGCTGACTGCTCCGGCGAAGTAGATATTCTGGACGTTATCACTCTCAACAAGGCTATTCTTGGTAAGGAATCTCTGACTGCTCAGGGTGAAAAGAATGCTGACGTTAACCAGAGTGGTGCACCGGATTCCAGCGATGCTCTGAATATCATGAAGCTTATCGTTAGAATTTATACTCAGGATGATATGCCTCTGAAGAAGTAATTCAGAATAAAGCAAATCCAAACAATAACAGGACAGCTTAGGCTGTCCTGTTTTTTTATTTCTGACATAGATATTGTTCTAATTCCTGAATATATAATTTCCCTAAATCGCTCAGAATAATATTTTTTCTTGTAATATAGCCGATTTCCATAATGCTTTTATCATCCAGCGGAACGGCGGTATAATCTGAACCGTTCAGACTTCCGCAGATAATGCCCGAACAGAATGTGTAACCGTTCAGCCCTTTCATAAGATTGAGCATCGTGGAACGGTCAGAAGCTTTAATAACACGGGAATAATCATTGGTGCTGAAAATTTCTTCTGCAAAGTAAAAAGAGCTTTTATCGCCCTGTTCAAACGTCAGGCAGGGAAAATTCTGAAGTTCTTCAAATGTAATTTTCTGATTTCCGGCAAGAGGATGCCTTTTCCAGAGATAGATATATACACCGCAGTTGATAAGATGATGAAACTCCAGATGATTCGCCTGAAGAATTTTCTGCATAATCTGCCGGTTGAAATCACTCAGATATAAAATGCCGATTTCACTTTTCATAGTGCTGACATCAGAGATGACATCAGCCGTTTTGGTTTCACGGATGGCAAATTCATAATCATGCGTATTAAATTTTTTTACCAGATTGACAAAGGCTTTCACTGCAAAGGAATAATGCTGTGCCGAAACACCAAATTTTTTCCGGACAGCACCGCCGGTATATTTTTCCTGCAAGGATTCATATTGCTGATATACTTGTCTTGCATAAGTCAGAAACTCCATACCGTCAGCCGTGAGGGAAACACCTTTTCCGCTTCGGTTAAAAATGGTAATGCCTGTTTCTTTTTCAAGTTCCTTGATGGCACTTGTCAAAGAAGGCTGTGCAATATAGAGGATTTCAGCGGCTTTGTTCATAGAGCCGGTTTCGGAAATCACAATTGCATAATGTAACTGCTGTAATGTCATGATGACTCCTCCTTGATGATATTCTAGTATACAGATAGGCTTTATAGATGATATTATAGCATAAAATCAGGATTTTGTCAATCCTGATTTTCTGTTTCCCGTCCATAGGGAGGAATATAGGGAATCTGATGACTTCCGTCATCATCTACAGCAAGATAGGCTTCCCATTGGGTAAACAAATCCGGTGTAACATGCTCAGCAAGCGTGATTTCCAGAATATTATAGAATATATGAATATCTCTGTCACGAAGTGTAAGAATTTCTTCAGCCAGAGCCTCATCACATTCAGGAAGAAGCAAAAGCTGTTCTTTCACTGCCGTATTGAGATTGATAACCGGAATTTCTTCCGGAACAGTTTCTTCCGGTGGTTCGGTGTATTCTTCCGGAATTTCAGGACTTTCCGAAATGGGTTCGGGTTCAGCTTCAGGTTCGGAAAGGGAATATTCCATTTCCAGATATACATAAGGCAGAATCAGTTGATATTTATATTCACCAATGCCCGATACTTCCAGAAGCTGTATCCGGTTCAGAAATCCCCCATGTTCTTCACGGTAGTTCAGGATATTCTGCGCCGTGACCTCTCCGATTTCCGGCAGGGCGGATAATTCCTCCAAAGTTGCCCGATTCAGTTCAATCGGAAACTGAATTTCTGTTGTTTCCGGAACAGGTTCAGTTTCCGGAACAGATGGCATTTCTGTAGCCGTTTCTGTAGCGGAAATTTGTGGAATGCTTTCTGTTTCCAGCATGATTTCTGTCACTTTCGGAAGCGGAATTTCTGCATAGACTGTCGTGAAGATTTTTTCTGTTTCGGAGAAAGTTTCCGTTTCAAAAGTTTGATAATCATGAGAATATGGCTGAATTTCTTCCAGAACATGTTCGGATTTCATTTTCTGATGCAGACAGAAACCAGTCACCAGAATGCCATAGACCGCAAAAAGAAGCAGTTTTCCAGATTTCATATCAGCGGTATTTATAAATAGTTACACCCTCGAAACCATCCAGAAGATTATTGATTTTCTGGAATGCCATACCCGTTCCCTTAGCAACACAGTGCATAGTATCCCGTGCCAGAACACAGTTGACATTTAGTGTTCGATGAATGAGTTCACGGAGTCCGCCAAGCAATGCACCTCCGCCAGTCAGCAGAATGCCGTTTTCATGAATATCCCCCACCAGTTCGGGCGGTGTTTCTTCCAGTACTTTCTTGATGGCTTCCATAATGGCAAAGATTTCATCTTCCACAGCATCAAATAATTCCATTTCATTGATTTCAACAGTATCCGGCAGACCACGGAGAATATTTCTGCCCTTGACTGGCATGGTTACTTCTTCACTGGGGTCGTAAAGATTGATTAATGTTTTCTTGACCTGTTCCGCAGTCTGTTCGCCGATGAGAAGCTTATAACGATGCATCATATATTTTATGATTGCTTTATCAATCTGGTTTCCGGCACTTTTGACAGAATGGGAAGTAACAATGCCGTTCATGGAAACAATGGCGACATCTGTTGTTCCTCCGCCGATGTCTACAACCATGTGGCCTTTTGCACGTCCGATGTTAATGCCTGCGCCAAGCATGGCGGCGATAGGTTCATCAATCAGATAGGCTTTCCGACAGCCTGCGCTCATAACGGCATCACCAACAGCACGTTTTTCCAAATCCGTGATAAAAGCCGGTACGCATATAATAATTCTGGGCTTGACAAGCTGATGACCGCAGACTTTCTGGAGAAATTCCCGAATCATGCACTGTGTCAGCAAATCATCAGAGATAACGCCGTCAGCCATCGGATGGACCACATCAATATAGGCGGGAACTTTGCCAATCATTTTATAAGCTTCTTTTCCGACAGCAAGAATTCTCTGGGTGCATTTGTTATAGGCAATCACAGACGGTTCGGAAAGGACAACCCCTTTCCTGCCGTAAGTCATGACAAGATTGGCTGTGCCTAAGTCAATACCAATATCCGGAATACTCATGAAATTTGTTCCTCCTCAGATTCTTTTTGTTCTGATTTCTCTTGTTCTTTATATTTTGGGGAAGTGGATGAAGCAGCGGCGGCTGTCACAAAAGAAGCACCTTTTGATTTCAGCAGTTCAGCACAGCGGTTCATCGTACTGCCAGTAGTCAGAACATCATCACACAGCAGAATCCGCCTGCCGTCGAGAGAAATCTCATGAATGCCGAAACTTTCGACATTTTTAGCACGTTCAGCAGCAGATGTCAGTGTATGCTGTTCCTGACCGGAGTTGATTTTATACAGAATATCTTCACGATAGGGAAGATTCAGCAATAATGCGAGTTCTTTTGCAATCAGGCCGGCCTGATTGTAACCTCTCTGTTTCTGCTTGGACAGATGCATCGGCACGGGAATGACATAATCTGTTTTCTGGAATTCATAATAAGTTCCGTGCCGGAGACGTTCTGCGAGAATTCGGGCTGAAAAATAAGCAAAATTTGTATTTCTGGATTTTTTCATGGCAAGCACTGCCGGTGCGGTGTCGCTGTCATAGTGACAGGCGATGACAGCTTTATCATAAAAGCGTTTCTGATACTGACACATACAGTTGACTTTTCCGCACGCATGACAGTAATCATTCTGAGACAGAAGCATTTGTTCGGCGCAGGATTCACAAACGGTTTCTTCCGAAAGAAGAAATGCACTGCATCTGGGACAGAGATTCGGATAGAAAAAATTAAGAATCTTCCTGATGTTCCGGTGCAAGAGAATCCAGCTCCTTTCTGAGCATATATTTCAGGCAGGAATAGCGGAAATTGCGGTGAACGCTTTCTACCATCTGCTGAACTTTCTGGGGTGTGCCGATGAGAATCAGTAATTTTCTGGCTCTTGTGACAGCAGTATAGAATAAATTGCGGTAAGTCAGCTTTTCAAGTTTGCCAAGCAAAGGCATGATAACAACTTCAAATTCACTGCCCTGACTTTTATGAACAGTGATGGCATAAGCAAGGTCAAGCTGTTCCATCATAGCGAGAGGATAGACGGTCTTTCGGCCGTCAAAGTCGATAACGGCTTCTCCCTGACGGCGGTTGACGGATAAGATAGTACCAATATCGCCGTTGAAAATGCCTTTTCCGTTTTCATCGCCTTTTATCCATGTAATATCATAATTATTTTTCGTCTGCATGACTTTATCACCGGAACGGAATTCATAAACAGAAGATTTTACCTGCGGTTTGTCTGCGCTTGGCGGATTCAGCCGTGCCTGAAGTGCCTGATTCAGTTGAACTGTTCCAAGTATCCCGATTTTAGAAGGACAGATAATCTGAATATCTTTTGTCGGAGAATAAGAATAAGCTTTTGGAAGTCTCCGGCAGGTAAGGTCAATCAGCAAATCAGCGGCAGACTGGAAATCAGGTCGGTGAAAGAAGAAAAAATCATTGTCTTTTCTGGACAAGTCCGGCATCTGGCCGTTGACAATTCTGTGAGCATTCGTGATGATACAGCTCTGCTGTGCCTGACGGAAAATTTCTTTCAGGGTGATGACGGTCATGCACTGGCTTTCCAGAAGATGCTGCAACAGATTCCCTGCACCGACAGAAGGAAGCTGGTCGGAATCACCCACAAGAATCAGTTTGCAGTCAGTTCGCAGAGCACGGAGCAGACTCGAAAATAACAATATATCGACCATGGACATTTCATCAATGATGATGACATCACATGACAGCGGATTTTCTTCGTTATGAATGAATTTTTGCATTCCGGAAGCATCGAACTGCACTTCCAGCAACCGGTGAATCGTTTTTGCCTGATAGCCTGTCAAATCAGAAATGCGTTTGGCGGCCCGTCCGGTCGGTGCGGCGATGAGAACTTCATAATCCTGTTTCTGAAAACAGGAGATAATTGCATTCAGTGTAGTAGTTTTGCCAGTGCCGGGGCCTCCGGTCAGAATCAGCATACCTTCTGTCATAGCAGAAAGAATCGCCTTTTTCTGTAAATCAGCATACTTCATGCCGGAACTTTGCTCAACTCCGGCAAGCATAGCAGAATAGTCAGTTGCGTTCTGCTCCGGAGGAGTATACCGTTTCAGCAGGCCAATGCGTTCTGTAATATACTGTTCTGCAAAAAAATATTCCGGCAGATAGACAAATTCACGGGAATCTTTCTGATATTCTATAATTTCATCATCCAGAATTGCACGCTGATAGCATTCATAAAATAAACATTCGTTGATTTCCAGAAATCTGACAGCCGTTTTGGCGAGTCTGTCCAGAGGCAGACAGGTATGTCCGTCATTCACGGCATTATGCTGTAGAATATGCACAATGCCGGCAGAAATCCGGCAGTAAGCATCTTTCGGAATATGTAAGTCATGCGCATAGCTTTCAACATTGCGAAAATCCATTCCGACAGCTTCTTGACAAAGCAAATATGGATTTTTTTCGACTGTTTTCCGGCAGTTTGTCCCCCAAATCCGGAAAGCACGCATAGCATAGCGTGATTTGATACCGTAGCCGTCAAAATAGGAAATCACACTTTTCAAAGCAAAAATATGTTTGGTTTCTTTTGTGATTTCATCACATTTTGCCGGCGACATGCCACGGATTTCCATCAGGCGTTCCGGCTGATGTTCAATAATATCAAGCGTTTTGTCTCCAAAAGCTTTCACGATTTTACCCGCCAGAGATTTTCCGATGCCTTTGATAGCACCGGAACTCAGATAGCGTTCAATATCCGAAGCAGTCGAAGGCAGTTTCCGTTCGCAGGATTCCGCCTGAAACTGCTGGCCGTAACGTGGATGTGTGGTATATTGTCCCCATAAAGAAAGCACTTCTCCTTCATCGGCTTCGCCAAGTTCACCGGTGACAGTAACAAGTTCTCCGCCGGCATTCAAATCCAGAACAAGGTAGCCGTTTGTTTCGTTCCGGAACAGAACATGTTCCACAGTGCCTTCAAGATACTGATTTTCAGCCATAATTAAAATCCCCTTCCAGTTCTTTCATTTTCAGATATACACTTATATATTATACAGTATTTTGCGGAGAATTGCAACAGGTTTTACAAGATTTCTGAAATTTTCACTCTTGCATCAAGAAGCCTCTTGGCTTCTGAAAGCGAAACAGAAGTGAAAAAATCATACTGTCTGCTGAGTTCTTCGCAAAGTTTCCGGATTTCAAGATTATCATCCGGCCAGACAAGCAGGACAGTATGCAAAATTTCACTGTCCATCCAAGCAATCTGAGAAGCATAGAATTCCAGAAAGGCTTTCATAGACGGCGAACACTCCGATACAGGCAGAACCGCAAAAGGCAGAATTGGTTTTTCCGATTCCGGCAGGGTGCTGACAAAGAAATAAAATACTGCCAGACTGCCGGCAATCAGGAACAGAAAAAGAATTACAGATACCAGCATCAGAAAACCTCCAATTTTCAGCTCGATTTCTTTTTTATTTTATGCAGATAGTACAAAAATGTGAAAAAAGAATTTTTTTTATTTTCTCTATGGAAAAAAATCTAAAACTATGCTATAATTAAATTGTGCCGAATCCGCACAGAAAGAAGGAATGAATACATGCTTCTGATGGATTGCCATACACATACAAAAATTTCTCCGGACAGCAATGCGGAATTGTCCGCTATGTGCCGGAAAGCACAGAAACTCGGCTTGCAGGCCTATGCTGTAACTGACCACATTGAGTTATGCAGATATTATCCGCAGGGATATTATCAGACAGAACCCCGCAATGAGGAAGATTTTTTTAATTATGCTTCCCGATGGGAACAGTCTATGCAACAAAATCAGCTTGCAAAAGCACTTCTCGAAAAGCAGTTGAATGTTATCAGCGGTATCGAACTCGGCGAACCAAATGCTGATTTCGGTCTTGCAGAAAGCCTGTATCAGGATAAGCGTCTTGATTTCGTGATTGCTTCTTTGCATGAACTTCCGGAAAAACTGGATTTTTATTTTCTGGATTATCAGCAGGAAAATGTTGATGTGCTTCTGGAAGAATATTTTTCTGTTCTGTTGGAAATCAGCCGTAAAGACTGTTTCGATGTGCTGGGGCATGTCACCTATCCGCTGAGATATATCGCCGGTGATTCCGGTATCAAAATCAAAACAGACAGGTACAGGGAAATGCTTGCAGAATGTTTCAAATCCGTAATAGCCAATCACAAAGGGATTGAACTGAATACATCCGGCTACCGGCAGAAATACGGCAAGCCGTTTCCAGATGCGGATTTGCTGAAATTATATCATGATTTAGGCGGAACAATTTTGACACTCGGTTCGGATGCACATAAGCCCGAAGATTTAGGAGGCGGAATCGCACAGGGAACAGCTCTTGCCCAATCATGCGGATTTGAAAAAATATGTTATTTCTTACGGCATGAGCCGTATTTTATCAATCTATAATACAGGAGGATTCTGATTATGAATGAATTGTTGCATTTACTGAAAACCAATGCCAGACTCACTAACGCACAGTTGGCGGATATGCTCGGCAAAACAGAACAGGAAATAGCGGACGAAATCCGCACACTCGAAGCAAAAGGCGTGATTCGTGGATATACTGCCATCATTAACGAAGAACTTGCCAAAAATACCGAAGTAGAGGCCTTAATCGAACTGAGAGTTACTCCCAAGCGTGACTGCGGTTTTGATGATATTGCCAAAACTATCATGATGTATGACGAAGTCGAAACGGTTTCGCTTATGTCCGGTATGTATGATTTGGCACTGACCGTTAAGGGCGAAAGCCTCAAGGAAGTGGCAATGTTCGTATCACAGAGACTTTCTGCAATGGAAGGTGTACTCGCAACGGCAACACATTTCGTATTGAAGCGTTATAAAGAAAAAGGAATCCTTATCGAGGAAGATGACTATGATGAAAGGAGCTTGATTTGTCCGTGAATTATGAAAATATTCTGTCAAATGTCGTACAGCAGATGAAGCCTTCCGGCATCCGGAGATTTTTTGATTTGGCTGCTACGATGGATGATGTTATCAGTCTGGGAGTCGGCGAGCCGGATTTCTCAACTCCGTGGAGTATCCGGAAAGAAGCAATTGATGTTCTGGAAAAAAGAAAAATTGTCTATACGGCTAATGCCGGACTGTCTCAGCTTCGTGCAGAAGTAGCCGGCTATCTCGAAAAGAAAATTCATGTCAAGTATGATTCTGAACATGAAATTATAATTACTGTCGGTGGTTCAGAAGCAATTGATATTGCTATCCGTGGTTTAGTCAATCCCGGAGATGAAGTCCTGATAGTAGAGCCTTGCTTTGTTTGCTATGCTCCGATTGTACAGATGGCCGGCGGTGTGCCTGTTGCCATTGCTACAAAAGAAGAAAATCAATTCAAGCTCAAAGCACAGGAACTCCGTGAGAAAATTACAGATAAGACAAAACTGCTGGTTCTGCCGTTCCCGAACAACCCGACAGGCGCAATTATGACCCGTGAGGATTTGGAAGAAATTGCTGAAGTTCTTCGGGGGACGAATATCATGGTATTATCGGATGAAATCTATTCTGAAATGACTTACGGCAGAAAACATTGCTCTATTACAGAACTGGACGGAATGCAGGAAAGAACCATTCTTGTCAACGGATTTTCCAAAGCATTTGCTATGACTGGCTGGAGATTAGGGTATCTCTGCGCTCCTGAACCGGTTGCCAGACAGCTTGTCAAGATTCATCAGTATATCATCATGAGTTCGCCGACTGTCAGCCAGTATGCAGCAATTGTCGCCCTGAAAGAATGTGAACATGATGTCGAACGTATGGTGAAAGAATATAATATCCGCCGGAGATATTTAGTAGAAGCATTCAACAGAATCGGTATGACATGCTTTTCGCCGGAAGGTGCGTTCTATGTATTTCCCAGTATTCAGTGTACTGGTATGTCAAGTGAGGAATTCTGCGAAACACTTCTTGCAGAAGAAAGAGTCGCTGTTGTTCCCGGAAATGCGTTCGGTGAAAGCGGTGAAGGCGTTGTCCGTGTTTCGTATGCCTATTCCCTGCGCCATCTGATGGAAGCCGTCAGCAGAATTACAAAATTCTTGGAAAAACACGGAGGAATACATGAATAAAAAAATCACACTGCTGTGTCCGGCAAAAATCAATCTTTCTCTGGATGTCACCGGAAAACGCCCTGATAATTATCATACACTGGACAGCATTTTTCAGACAGTTTCTGTATATGATACATTAGAGATAACTCTTGCAGATGGTGAGGGGATTTCTCTGGAATGTGATAATCCTGCCGTTCCGTGTGATGAAAGTAATCTGGCATACAAAGCCGTGAAAGCATTTCTGCACTATGCCGGAATACAGGCAAAAATCAGTATCAGACTCGAAAAGCATATCCCGTCCGGTGCCGGCATGGGCGGAGGAAGTGCCGATGCGGCCGGTGTACTGTATGCACTCAATCTTCTGACAGAGAAAAATTATTCCAATCCGGAGCTGAGAGAAATCGGTGTGAACCTCGGTGCAGATGTACCGTTTCTGCTGCTCGGCGGAACGGCAAGAGCGCAGGGTATCGGCGAAGTGCTGACTTCTCTCAGACCTCTGCCGGAGATTCCGCTTGTGATTCTCAAGGGAACAGAGAGCATTTCCACACCGGAGGCATACAAAGCTATTGATTCGTTGTTGTCTCCGGTGCATCCCGATACCAGTGCCATGCTGAAAGCCGTACAGAATCAGGATGTGGAGCTGTTATGCCAAAACTGCGCAAATCTGTTTGAGGCTGTAACAGAATGTCAGGACGTTTCCAGAGCAGAAAAAGTACTTCTGGAACATGGTGCGCAATGCGCTGTCATGACCGGAAGCGGTGCGGCAGTATTCGGAATTTTTAAAGATAGTATGACAGCAAAGGCCTGTGCGGAAAATTTACGGCATGATTTCGCTTTTGTACAGGCATGTCACATGACAAAGCAGGCCTTTCAGGTAATTTGACAGGAGGATAATATTTGAAAAAACATTGGTTTGCTACATGTCTTTGCAGTGCGGTTCTGCTTTTGTCCGAATGGCAGAATGTTTCTGTTCATGCAGAATTTTCCGGCATCCGGACAGGCCGTTTTGAAAGTTATGAACAGTTTGAAAATTCTGCATCATTCGGCATCCTCATGGCGGCAGATGAATCACTTTCTGCAGAAGTGACCGAAACACTTCCGGTTTCGTTTGATTTGCGGTCAAGAGGACTGGTATCCAGTGTCAAGAACCAGAAAAATTACGGCATGTGCTGGACGTTTTCTGCAATGAATTCTCTCGAAAACAAGCTGATTTCCCGCCGGCCGGAAATTGATTTGTCAGAATGGTATCTTGCGTATTATGCCTATTCGCCGAAATTCGGCTTTCCGCTTGCGCTTAATACCGATATGGATGATGTATTTCAGCAGGGCGGGAATTATTATATGATGCTCCCTATGCTGACAAGCTGGACAGGGCCGGTTTCAGAAGAAGTATTCCCGTTTGATAATCAGGAAGTGCTGAATCCTGATGCCGAATGGGAGGAAGTAAAAGCGAAAACAGAATATCATGTTTCAAGTACAGAGTATTTTAATTATGATGTGACAGATGAAAATTTTCCGGCACAGCTGGAAGCCGTCAAACAAGCGATTTATCAGGGAAATGCATTGTCGATAAGCTATTATAATAAAAATCAGTATTATAACAGCGGGAAATATGCTTACTGCAATATCGCAGGCGATAAAACAGGCGGTACGTATCATGCGGTTTCTGTTGTGGGATGGGATGATAATTTTTCAGCAGAAAATTTCAGCCAGCCTCCTGAACAGGACGGCGCATGGCTTATCAAAAACAGTTGGGGAACAGACTGGGGCGACAACGGCTATTTCTGGATGTCCTACTATGAACCAACGATACTGGAATGCTATTATCTGAATACTGAACCATTTGCGAAACATGATGAAATTTATCAGCATGATGACTATGGCTTCTGGACAGCCTTTTCTGTAAATGCTTCGGATGAATCCGCTTATATCGCAAATGTGTTTACTGCTGAAAAAGATACGTATCTGACATCAGCTATGCTCTGCACAGCAATGCCGGAGGAGAATTATAATCTCTGGGTTTATACCAACCCGACAAAAAGCAGTAATCCGGCTTCCGGAAAAGTGATGGCATCAGTGACAGGAATGTTTGAAAATTCTGGTTATCACATGATAGATTTGCCTGAACCTGTTCTGCTTCAGGAAGGGGATACCTTTTCAATTGTTGCTGAACTGTCCGGAACGCCCGGACAGCATATTCCTTGTGAAGCCTGTACGGAAATCAATGTCCGCAGGGATAATCAGTTGATTTCTACTGAAACCAGCAGGCTGACGCAGGAAATGATGTTCCGGAATTTCAATCAGGGCGAAAGCTATTACAGTTCCAATGGCCGTACATGGTATGATGTCTATAAAGAAAACCCGATTGAAGATAATTATACCACTGAAGACGGTGCAGAATTTTCATCCAGTACAATTATGGGGAATGTCTGCATCCGAGGCCTGACTAAAGATGCCGGCACAGTAATTTTCTCAGAAGATGCAGACGCTCTGCCGTCAGGAACAGAAATTGTTCTTTCCAGTCCCGGAAGCACTGAAATTTATTACAGTCTCGATGACCGCATCTATCTTCCGTATACAGAACCGCTCGTTATGCCGGAACAGGAAATGCATATTTCAGCTTATGCTGTTCTGGACGGCGAAAAACAGACCGTCTGTGAAAAATCCTATACTGTACAGGAAGCGCAAATTTCCAGCCTGCTCGCTGTCCGGAATCAGAAAGAAAAAGAATATCTTGCATTTGAAAAAATCGGCGAACAGAAATATTATGTACATCTCAGCCCGCTGGCAGAAGGAGAAAGTTTTGCTGTTCAGCCGATTTCCACGGGAGAAGTCACTTCCGGCGGAGAATGGCTTGTCTCCGGAAAACTCAAACAGATACAGCCCGATGAAACCGGTTTGATTACACTGCATGTTTCTCAGGCAGGTCTGCTGGATACGGTTTATGAAATTGATTTCGCTCAGGAAGAAATTCTGCTCGGCGATGCGGATAATAACGGCATTGTCAATGCCGGAGATGCTTCGGCAGTGCTTATCTATTCGGCGGCGGTGGGTTCGGGAGAAGAACCCTCACTCCCAGATGAAAATTGGCTTCTTCGGGCAGACTATAATCAGGATAGTGCCGTCAATGCCAATGATGCCGCCGGAATTCTGGTTTATGCAGCACAGCAGGGTGTATGATAAACAGATACCATAATAAGGAGATATGGATTTA
>JAFRMZ010000126.1 GCA_017430465.1 Oscillospiraceae bacterium | reverse complement strand
GGCATGGGTCAACAGTATCATTATAATGGTCAGGTGTCCCATAATTGTGACCTATTTCATGAACCATGATTGACCTGAAATGTGCATAAGGATTAGTGTCATAGTAATGTACATAACTAGCATCTGCAACAACCATTCTTCCTGTCCAATTTTCATTTATACCATATACAGGGTAACAGCTTGAAGATGTTGATGAATCTTTACACATGCTAGAAGCAGTTATCACCATTGGCTTTTCATTGTCTAAATCTATAGTTGATAGTAACATGTTAAGAAAAGCCTTAGTATCAGAATGATGATACCCCATGCTATTGCAAAGTTCCGTTCCACACATGAATATGTGCAGATTAAATGTGTTTGCCTGTGCAGATGCAGGCAATAAGCTTATAAACGATATTGAGATAATAACGGACAATATGATACCTATAAATCGTAACAAGTGTTTCATAAATTTCCCTTTCTGGCTATTTGCCTTTAAACAATCCAATCATGAATACTTACTAT
Source organism: Oscillospiraceae bacterium (assembly GCA_017430465.1). Lineage (GTDB taxonomy): Bacteria > Bacillota > Clostridia > Oscillospirales > Ruminococcaceae > UBA3855. The sequence goes on along the minus strand of JAFRMZ010000126.1, from coordinate 5,658 downwards.
TTTAACTTCAGCACTAAAGTTTATATAAATATAACATAAAAAAATATATTTGTAAATATATATTATCTATTTTTATGCTTTTTCTTCGTTTTATATAAAAAAATATAAGCTTATGTAAATATTTACTAAACACTTCCAGATTCTGTAAACTTTTTTTAACTTTTTCAGGAAACGACTTGACGGATTCCGGCTGTTATTGTATAATAAATAAGATAAAATACAAAGAAGGAGTTTTTTTATTTATGAGATACAAGCCCCTGTTTACAGGAATTTTCACCGCATTTGCAATTTGTTCGGCTGGATTCCTGAACATACAGAATCCCCTTCCGGTAAAAGCAACTACTTCCGTAGATTTGAATATCAGCCAGAACGGTCTGGATTTTATCTGTTCTCTTGAGGGATACAGTGCTACTTGTTACTGGGATTATTCACAGTCTTCCATCGGATACGGCACAAAATGTCCCTATTCTTCCGTACAGCCCCATAAATCCGGACTGCATACCACTACCAAAGCACAGGCGCAAACTGCCATGCAGTCCGGCATCAATACCAATTATGCCCTGAAAGTCAAGAATCAGACAAAAGGTCTGGAAATGAATCAAAATCAGTTTGATGCTCTCACCAGTCTTGCTTATAACTGCGGAGGCGGCCTCAACAGAATCTATAACTGCCCTCTGACCAAATATCTCCGTGGTGAACTGACCGCTTCCACCGCCCGTACACAGTATAGCAATTACATCGTCTATGCAGGCGGTACTTATAACAAAGGTCTGTATAACAGACGTGTCAAAGAAGCAAATTTATTCTTTACAGAAGAATATATTCAGAAACCATCTACAGCAAGTATTTCTATCGACAGTCCCAGAAAAGTTTTTGACATTACGGAAAATATCACATTCAGTTTCAGTGCCGATTATGCTGATTGTTATTATCTGGGAATTGACTGCAACGGCACACGCATTTCCACTCCTAAAATCGAAGACGGCAATACTTATACGCAGATGTTCGACCAGCCCGGACATTACAGTGTCTATGTCACTGCCTATAATACTTACGGCACGGTTGACAGTGCACCAGTTGAATTTGATATTACTTTTCCGGATGAAATCCCTCACTGGTGCGAAATTTCCGCTCAGAACGGCAGAACCCTTTTTAAAGCAGGCGAACCTGTTTCTTTTGACCTGACTTCCGATAATGCCGAATTTTTCGTGTTCCGTGTCATGAGAGAAAATGCTATCATCGGGAGCGCACCTGTCACCAGAAAAGACGATGCTTATCCTTATCAGACGGCATTCAATACCGCCGGAACGTATATTGTCTATGCTTCCGCCTATGCAAACGGCTATTCTGTAGACAGTCAGAAACTGATACTCGAAATCAGGGATTCTGACGTACTCGGTGATATTAATTCTGATACGCTTATCAATACCGATGACCTGCTTCTGATGCAGAACTATCTCCAGCAAAAAGGCTCTCTCACTAAGACACAATCCCAGTTCGCTGATATGAATCAGGACGGTATCTGCAATATCTATGACTTTATCGCCCTGAAACAGAAATTGTTATCTTCTGAAAACTAATAATCAGAATTTGTTATTTAAGGAGCAGTATATGTATTTTCCGGAAATACCTGATAACAGCCTTACAGAACGTATCAGAACTATTATTGAACTGAGTAACAAACTTGCTGAAACGTTCGGGGAAAGCGCATTTCAATTTGAAAAGCCCATATCAAACGAAGAAATAATATTATGGGAAACTGAACACAATATCAGAATACCCGATTCTTACAAAGAATGGCTTTATTTCTCCAAACGTTCAGATATTGCATCTATGGCTGTTTTTTATGCCCCTGATAATTTTATCATCCCTGATGATGAAAAATCTTTTGATGTGCCTGCTGAATGTATTGTTATCGGTGAGCTTGGCGGTTGGGGTGTGAGCATTTGCTTTTATCCCGAAACCGGCGAGATAACGTATATCGACCACGGTGAGGAGTGCAGAAATCTTGATTTCAGAGATATACTTGATTGGGTGATTGATTCTTTGGAATGCTCTATATAATTTTTAAAATCAATTCTGATTTATCTCAATAAAAAATTTCCTGCAAGCTTTCCCACTTGCAGGAGTTTCTTTTTTATGCATTCGGAACGATATTCAGAATATCAGAAAGCACTGAAAGTGCCGTTCTTGCATTCGCAATTCCATTGATGACGTTATTCACCTGATGAGAATCCGATAATCCCGTCTTGCACCAGAACGCAAAATGCTCACAGTTATTGACCGCTAAATCATATTTGCTTTCGCCCAGACGGCTTTTAGCACGTTCGACAGTTTCTTCCGGTGTGTACAGATGATAATCCGGACAGCCTGTCAGAATCTGCTGTAATTCGCCGGAATCGCCGACTCTGGAAAAAACAGCATCTCCGCCGTTAGTGTAAATTTTTTCAAATTTGCCGTTCTTATCCGGAAAATTAATAAAAAAGAAAGAAGAATTTCCTCTGAGAAATTCGCTCATCGGGGCTTCATGCACCGTCACGGCACTGCCTTCAAAGTCGCCGTTTTCGGCAGCATAGTGAATCACTTTATCATCACCGATATAAATTGCATAATGTTCATAGATGCCCCTTTTGACACCAATTACATCACCGGGCTGTAAAAAGGCTTCCGAAGTCATTCTCTTGAGCTTTTCTTCCATAGCCGAGCGTGAACCCCATGCCTTGCGGATATTGTTCGGGTCGAGAATGCGGGCATTTCCGCCGATTTTATGAACCTGTAACTTCCAGCCGTTGACATTCATCAGGGTATCCCACCAGACCTCACCGCCGAGGGTTTTCGTCTCGATATTGGGCATATCGCCTAAATCATCTGCTTTCAGGTGTTCTGCGAGCAGTTCGAGAAGGGATTCTTCTCCGGAATATAAATACTGCATTTTGCCTCATCTCCTTTTCTGATATTATTTTAGCTGATTTCTTATCAAATGTCAATAGTTTTCTGAATTTTTTCTGATTTTTCTCTTGACAAACCCGATTTTTTATAGTATAATAATATTATACTAGACGGGGCATTAGCGCAGTTGGTAGCGCGTTACACTGGCAGTGTAGAGGTCACGGGTTCGACCCCCGTATGCTCCACTTAAATTCTGATTCAGAAACGGTATGCAAAACTGTTTCTGAATTTTTCTTTTTATCAAAATAAATTTTACAGAAATTTTATTGCAGATTCTTCCGGAAAGTTGTATAATAAAAATAATATCAAACAGAACGGAGGTATTTTCTCTATGTACAAAAAAACAACTGCATTTCTGACCACATTACTGCTCTTTACCGGAGCTGTTCCGATGTCAATTCCGACTAAGGCGGAAACTTCTTCAAAACTGGATGCTTCCCATTTCAAAATTCATGACGAAAATCTTGTCTATCTTGGTGCAGATTATCTCAATTCTGCTGATGTGCTTTTCAATCAGCAGGACTATGCGCCCGAATCTCCCGAAAATACCAGCGTTTCTGCGGAAATCTGGGAACAGACAATCAAGAATCAGAACTGGAAACCAAATTATCAGGCCGAATTCGGTGATGATACGTTCTTTATTGACCTCGGCGCAAATTACATGATTACTGGTATCTGTTTTCTGGATACAAACGGCGTCCAGACATGGACACTTCAGAACGGCGAACCGTTCCACTGGAATGAAATCGTCACATTCGAGACAGACTGGTATCAGGCTTGGCGTGGTCTGACGTTTGAGAATCCGCAGGAAACCAGATATTTAAGATTCTCCACCACTGCCGGAGACAGCGGTATCAGTGAATTGGCTATTTACGGTTATAAAATTTCTGAACTTTCTGACAGTCAGAAAGCTTATGATGCACCCTCACCCGCTTCCCTTCCGAAAACAAATCTCACTGCCGGACAGCGAATCGGCTTCAATGCCTTTATTGATGACCCTATGTCCGCTATGATGGCAGGCGGAAACATCCGAGAATATCATAATTTCAACTGGCTCTATGACGATAACGGCAAAATCAAATTCACACAAGGCACATGGGGCGATATGGACAGTTATTATTCTTCTCTGAAAGCACGGAATATCAGTGTCATCCCCTGTTTTCAGGCCGGAAGCACTTACATCTCCGGCGAAAAACCGCCGGAAATTCCTGTTCCGTCTGGTGCAGATACGCTCGACCCTGCAAGCTATGCCCTTCATGCACAGGCATTCTATCAAGTGGCGGCACGTTACGGAAACAATCAGAATATTGATATTTCTACTCTGAATGTTTCGGATAATTCTGAACCTAAAACCGGCCTGAATTTACTGAACGCTCTCGAAAACTCTAACGAACCTAACAAGACTTGGAGCGGAAAAGCAAATTTCTTCTCTCCGTATGAACTAGCCTGTATGTGTTCTGCTGATTATGACGGCCATGAAGGTACTATCCCGAATGCCGGTGTCAAAACCGCTGACCCGAATTTCAAGCTTGCTATGGGCGGTATGCTCAATACAGCTTCTTTTATTGAATATCTTGACCAGATGAAACTTTGGTTCAGCTATCACCGGACGGATAAAAAATTCGCTGTGGATATTATCAATATCCACATGGGCGCAGATACTTATAATCCCGAAGATTCCACCTTTACGGAAAGGGTCAAGCAGATTCAGAACTGGATTGATAACAACGCTCCCGGCACAGAATTATGGATTTCTGAATTTGAAGTCCCTATGGCTGACTGCGAAACAGATGGTGTTGATAATCATGATAATGACTTGTATCAGTTAAGATATGCACAGAGAGTAGCAAGAACATATCTGATGAGCATCGGCGCAGGTGTCGACAGAATGACAAAATTCCAGCTCCGAGATGAGGGCGAAGGTGTCTATTACAATTCCGGACTGACAACCGGAAAGGGCGAATGGAGCAAGAAACTCGCTTGGTATTACACCGCCTGCATGACGAATATGCTCAAAAATGCCGATTTCATCAGCGATAATTCTACCGATGAAGTCAAGGATTATATCTTTAAGGACAGAATCACGGGCGATGAAATTCACTGTCTTTGGTCGCCGACTTCCGAAGATAAAGTTATCAAAAATTATTCCCTCAATGCCGGAAATTTCAGCTATGCTTATCAAACAGAATTAGGCACTTATGCAGAGGGGGTCACTTCCAGATTATATTTTGATGATGGTGTTCTCCGTACAGATGGAACAGAAAACAATACCGTTTCTGTTGATATTTCTGAAACTCCTGTATTCGTCAAATTCTCCGGCTCGGAACAGAATATCATCAACGGCAAAGGGAAATATATCGCTCCGGCTTCTCTTGAAGTTACTGAAATCAACAAGCCGAATCAGTTCGAGAGAATGTTCGATGAACCTGATTCTATGCCGGAATTCCTCTACAGCGATACAGGCGCACTCAAAACGCCGGAAACAAATGTCAATGCTTCCAATATTACCGGAATCGTCAAGCTTGATAAGAAATATATTCTCACCGGATTCGGCATCTTTGATACTTACGGTACAGGCAGTATCGAAATCTATGATGATACCACTGATACGCTTATCTGGTCGAATGATTTAGGCTCTTACATGTCCAGAAATATCGAACTCACTGCTGACAGCATTCCGGTCGATACGCTCAGAATCGTCAAGGGCGG
>JAFRMZ010000125.1 GCA_017430465.1 Oscillospiraceae bacterium | reverse complement strand
TGAATGTCCCGTATGGTGACTTTCTTTTTTTCATCTGTATGACTGGTAAGATATTCTAAAATATAAATAATTCTTTCGTGTTCCATAAGAAACCTCCTTTATAGTTTTTTTGAAAAAATTTTCCAGTTATGCAATTTCTGAACATCTGATATGCTATAATAATATCATGATATAGATGATATAAATCCGGTGGTTCTGCCGGCTGTGGGGATGGACGGCAGAACACAACGCATTTTGATTTCAGAAAAGAGTGGTAATAATCATGAGTATCGAATACAGCAAATCCGGAAAAGTACTGATAAAATGTACTAATGATGAAGAATCTGTTATTGTTCCGGATGGGGTCACCCAAATAAAAAGAAGAGCCTTTAAAGAATGTACAAATCTGAAAAGAATCATTCTTCCGGAAAGTCTGAAAAATATCGGTGTATCCGCATTTGAGAAATGTACTTCTCTGAAAAAAATAGTTCTCCCGTCTGGCATTACAAAAATCTGTTCAATGACATTCTTGAACTGCAAAGCTCTGGAAGAAGTTATTCTGCCGAAAAATCTTCATAAAATCGGTGATATGGCATTCACTGCCTGCACCTCTTTGCAAACTGTCCGGATTCCGGATACTGTCAGACAGATAGATTCTTATGCGTTCAGCAGTTGTGATAATTTGCATGAACTTCAGTATAGAAACCTCAAAATCCGCATGAAATTCACTGAGTGGAATGAATATACTTACCTTGAACGGGTAATTAAAATGCTCGTCCGGGAAGATTACAGCATGAGAGTGATTGCTTCTGTCAAATATGACCTGCTCTGGCAGATGTTTTTCCAGAATCCGAAAAATACAGAACTGAAAGATTATATCCGGCGATATTTCTCTAATATTTTTCTGAATCTGCTTGACAGGGATGATGCTGTTTCAGTCCAGAAAGTTCTTGATGATTATGATTTTATCACAAAAAATAATATCGATAAGTTTATCCGATATGCGATTGATAACCAGAAACTTCAGTGTCAGATTCTTCTGACAAATTATAAAGCCGAACATGATTTACAGAAACCAAAAAATCTATTTCTGTAAAATCAGCTTACAGTGCTTGCAATTTCTCCCGATTTGTGCTATTATGATAATAACAATCATATCAGATAAAGGAGAAATTTATGAAAAAATTATATTTCAGTCCAGAATATGACGGATTTTACGGCGCATATTATCCCAATCAGGAGCAAGCTTCCAAAGCAATGATAGTCATGCTCGGAGATGATATTAATGATGCTCTTGTGAAATCCGCTGTAAAATGGCTTCATCCGCTGGGATGCCATGTCATGGCTCTTGCACCGGCTAAGAAAGATTATGGGCATCATAGCTATCCCGTTGAACGGATTGAAAAAGCAGTGAACTGGCTCAAAGCTCACGGAAATCAAAAAATCGGCATCTGCGGAGCTTCTACAACCGGAATGCTGGCACTCGTGGCAGCTTCTCTGATTCCTGATATCCGTCTGACACTGGCTTTCACTCCCTGTGATTTCATTATGGAAGGCTTCTATCGTGATGGTCTGGACGGTGTTCGGGAACGTCCCGGAAATTATGAATCCAGCCTGAGCTATCACGGCAGACAGCTTCCGTTCCTGCCGTATGCTTACCGCCATCCGGAATACTGGCAGAAGATTCAGGAAGAATCCAGACAACGCCATGACATGATTGCAAGCCGTAACTTGTTCGATGAATCTGAACGGCTTCACCCGTTGCAGGAAGATGAGAAAATCAAAGTCGAAAATATCAGAGGCCGGCTTGTCTTAATCGGTGCGGAAGATGATTCCCTCTGGGATACCTGTAAGTATATCCGCCGGATTGACGAAAGATTACAGTCCAAGCCTCATAAATGCCGTTACAGAATTATGACTTATGAACACGGTTCACATTTCTGTTTTCCGCAGTCGATGCTGACAAACATCCTGCCGATAGGTTCAGGACTTGCACTTGCCTGCTGTTTTGAATCGCTTCGGGATTTTCCGATAGAATCCCGTCAGATGCGTGTCGATATTGATAAAAAATTATCTTATTTAATCTACAAATGGTAAGCTTCTGAAAGATTCCAGATATTCCGGATAATCTTCACTGACTTCCGTAAAGAGCCGTTCTGCCTGTTCTTTATGCTTTTCGAGATAATACAGAAAGAAATCTGTATTTACATCAATCTTTCTTTTCTGACTCCGGAGTGCATCCAAAGCGATAAAAATCCGCTGACGGGTATGCACTCCGGAAGTGTTTTTTTTCATAGCATCAAGAATCACCTGACTGTCAAAAAAATGTTCTTTATCCGGATTCTGCCGGAATGCCTGCAATAATGAACTATGCGCATATACGCCGATTACATCCGAACAGGGAATATATTTCACAATCTCCTGATTATCCTCATACCAGACAACTTTATGCAGATGATAGCAGACTGTTCCGAAAATCGTTTGTTCTGATGCATAAAATGATAAAGCAAGTATCAGTTCATGCAAATTGCGAGTGCGGAAAGCTTCTGCTTCAATCTGATATAAGATACCTTTCCGTTCAGATTGCAGTGTTGTTTTTTGGCTCATGTTATATCCTATATTTTGCCATGTGATAGAATGCCCCACCGGAAATATGATAACGGCTTCTTCCGCTGTTCCGACCTGTTTGATATGACAGAAAATTTCTTTCCGTTCGTTTTTCGTTCCATGATAAGCATGAACAAAATAGGGGAGTATCAGCGGTTGCTGATATTTCGGCGGAAAATAAAAATATAAAAGAATCTGCCGTTTGATATTATCAAAACTGTGAAAGAAAGCAATGCTGCCTTTTACCTGATGCATAGAGAGCGAAATCCATGCATGATTCTCATAAAAAGCATTTTTTCCGAATATTAGCCATGAACATTCCGGAACGGTGATTTCCTTGGATTTCTGACCGACTAACAGAACATACAGACCCTTGTAATTTTTTCCGGATTGTTGAGGAATATCGATATGATTTCCTATAATGAGTGTATGATTTTTTTCAAGTGGTGTAAACCGGAATGCTTCGCCATTATTGACTCTCTGCTGAGATTTTTCAATGCTGAACGCTTCCAGACCTGAAAAAGAAAAGGCATTTTTTCCAAATTTCCAGCAGCTTAGAGGGAAATGTATATATTTCAGATTTTTGCATCCTGCAAAGGCAGAATCTCCGATTTCGTGAAGCGTTTTCGGCAGACGGATTTTTTTCAGATTCCGGCAGGCGGAAAATGCCCGTTCAGGCAGGATTTCCAGACCGTCAGCGAAAATACAGATTTCAATCTGACTCCGGCTGAATGCAGATTTCCCGATTTTCCGGACAGCAGAGGGAATCAGAAGCTTTCTGACACTTTGATTCTGATAGAAAGCCTTTTCGCTGATTTCGTTCACTTTCAGATTATCAATATAAGCCGGAATGGTTAATTTTTTAGCTTCTCCGTGATAATTGGTAATTCTGACAGATTTTGATTTTTTTCGAAAAGAGAAACCTTTGCTGACGGCTTCTTTGGCAGTGATAGATTTTTCCGGAATATCGGCACTTTTCGCCGTGAAATGGGTTGGAATATAGACATCCGGCGGTTGATAGGTTTTTTTCTTAGGTTTGGGATTTTGAACAGGGGTTGTCTTTCTGGCAGTCGGCTTGACTGGCGGAGGGTTGAAATTTTGTTGTCTTTTCTTTTCTGCATTCTTTCTGTCAATTGCTGCACAAGTGAAAACCACTATAGCAACAGCTATCATAATAAAGAATATATCCCAGTATTCAGCCATAGTAATCACCTCAATAGTCGATAAGTTTATAGTCTTTGTAGAATCGTCCATAGTCTTTAATTTTTTCAGTATCGTGCATATGAATCAGAATGGGATAGAGAATCCGGACAGCACCATCATCAAAACTCAGATAAGGCTTAAACTCCTGACTGATTTTATATGCACTCGGAAACTGATTCGATACCCAGCCGGGGTCGCAGGAATAGACATAGATTTCATCCTTGACGAAGTCGGAAGCGATAGAATGTGTCATCATATTGAGCGAGGCTTTCGCCATATTGGTATGGACATGACGGGCTAATTTCTGCTTGGTGTTGAATCTGCCCTCTACAGAGCTGACATTGATAACAAACTTTCTGACGGAGTTATCATAAGCGAGACAGTGCCGGAGTCCGTTCGTTAAAAGAAAAGGCGCAGTGACGTTAATAAGCTGAACTTCAAGAAGTTCCTGAGGGGAAATTTCTTCCGGTTTGCGCACCCATGAATTAGTTGTCGGTGTTTCACTGTAATCAGTAATTTGATTTTCCGGAATCAGCGATAATTTCATAGTCTCACGAGGAGTTAACTGCGTAAGGTGATTATCATAGGAGAGAGAAAGGAAATTTTCCTGCATTTCTAATTCTGCATAATAGTCATTCGATTTCTTGACGGTCTGGGCAGCGTTATTGATGAGAATATCTAATTTGCCATGGCAGAGCATTTCAATCTGGCTGATTAATTCCTGAATACGGTCAACACGCATGAGGTCAAATCCAATAAGAAACAGCCTGTCTTTAAAAGAATCATAATCGGGTTCTTTCTGATAGGTATCGAGAGCCGATTTCGGATAACGTGTCACTGCAATGACAGATGCCCCCATTCTTAACAGTCGGAGTGCTGTAGCATAGCCGATTTTGATTCTTCCGCCTGTGATGACGGCGAATTTTCCGGACAAATCGCAGGTTAATTTGCGCATGTCATCATTCATTTTCTGGCAGGCGGGGCAGATGCCGTAATCCTCGATATTTCTCTGACGGCAGATTAAACAGATTCTCATGATGTAAAACACTCCTTGACAAACAGAATAAAATATGTTATGATAAAAACATCGGTAGTTTATATAAAACGCCTCACCATAGAGGAGAAACGGCGTGCCGTCCGGTCGTCCAGTATAGTTCATCGGAAGAACAGCCGCCCTGCTAAGGCGGAAAACTGCGGTTCAACTCCGCATACGGACGTAAAATCCGCCGGTAGTTTATGAAAAAACACTTTCTCCACAAGAAAGAGAAGCGAAAGCACGGTTTGTAGAGTAGCTCAACTGGCAGAGCACCAGACCCGCAATCTGGGGGTTGGCGGTTCGACTCCGCCCTGTACAACCATACCGTTAGTTTATGAAAAACAGCGTTCCAAAGGCGCAGAAGCGAGGAAACTCGTCCGGCAGGCGTGTATAGTTTAGGGGTCAGAACTTCGCAGTGCCACGGCGGAAACGAGGGTTCAAATCCCTCTGCACGTTTTTTCCGGTAGTTTATATAGAAAATATCGCTCCGATGGCGAAGAAACAGGTCAAATCCTGTCCGGATGTCCGCATAGCACAGGGGTTAGTGTCTCGTCTGCTAAACGAGGAACGAGGGTTCGACTCCCTCTGCGGACATTTTATCGGTAGTTTATTTTAAAACAGCATTCCAATGATGCAGAAACAGGTCAAATCCTGTCCGGTATGTCCGTATCGTTCAGCGGTGAGGACGCTAGATGTGCCACTCTAGAGATGAGGGTTCGACTCCCTCTGCGGACATTTATATCGGTAGTTTAGTTGAAAACGGCGTTCCGGTAACGCAGAAACGGAGAAACCCGTCCGATTGGCTCACATAGTTCAATGGCAGAACACCGCCCCGCAGTTGGTGATGACGGTTCAATTCCGTTTGTGAGCTTTTTCCGGTAGTTTATTTTAAAACAGCATTCCAATGATGCAGAAACAGGTCAAAATCCTGTCCGGTATGTCCGTATAGTTTAGGGGTCAGAACTCCGCTGTGCCACGGCGGAAACGAGGGTTCAACTCCCTCTGCGGACATGTATATAATCTTATTTTACTATAAAACCCATAAAAAAGCAAGTAGTTTCTGCAATAAAAAACGCCCTCCGGATGGAGAGCGTTCTTTTTTGTGATGTGAAAACTTATGTCAAATTACTTGTTGACAGCTTCCTTCAGGTTCTTGCCAGCCTTGAATGCCGGAGCTTTGCAAGCCGGAACGTCCTGCATTTCGCCTGTTCTGGGGTTCTTGCATTTCTTAGCGTTGCGGTTGCGGACTTCAAACACACCAAAGCCTGTGAGTGTAACTTTATCGCCAGCTACCAGAGCATCTTTTACACTGTCGAAAACAGCGTCAACAAAAACGCCTGCTTCCTTCTTGGACTTACCAGTTTTTTCGGCAACAGCCTGAATCAGTTCTGCTTTTTTCATAATATGAACTCCTCCAAAATAATTAATATACTAGTATTATATACGATTTTAAGGGATTTGTCAAGAAATTTCCGGAAAATCGGCATTTCTGTGCAAATTCATGTAAAATGCGGCATGATTTTAGTCAATATACTATATAAAATCCCCGAAAAGCGTGGATTATGCCTTATCCAGACCGTTTCTCAAATCCTGACAAAGTGAAGCAATCTCCGGAAGGGATTCCTGCTGAAATTCTCCGATTTTGCTTACTACAGCACTGCCCACAATCACACCGTCACAGTAAGAACCCATCTTTTGAGCCGCTTCACCGTTACGGATGCCGAATCCTACACAGTAAGGAATTTTGGAATATTTCTTGACTTCATCAAAGAAAGCATTGAAGTCCGTATCAAATTTATCTCTCATGCCAGTTACGCCGACAGAAGAAACACAGTACAGGAATCCCTGCGCAACAGAAGCAATTTTCTCAATACGTCCGGTAGAGGCCGGAGTCACAAGACTGATATTATAAACATTGTTTCTTGCAGCAGCTTCCTGAAATTCGTCATGTTCTTCAAAGGGCAGGTCAGGCACGATAACACCGTCAATGCCGATTTCACGGCACTTGTCAAAGAAAGCATCAGTACCGGAACGGAAAATTGTATTTGCATAAAGCATCAACAGAAGAGGCATATCCGTCTGTTTTCTGAGCTTTTCTACCATGCCGAACACGCCTTTCAGCGTAGTGTGATAATCACGCAGGGAACGCAGGCTTGCTTCCTGAATTACTTCGCCTTCTGCGATAGGGTCGGAGAACGGTACACCGATTTCAATAATATCTGCGCCGTTTTTTTCCATTTCAAGTACGGCTTTTTCGGTAAGGTCAAGACCGCCGTCACCAGCAGAAATATAAGTAATCAGTGCTTTTTTGTTCTGTGCTTTGAGCTGTGCAAATTTTTCATCAATTCTATTAGACATTTAAATTCACTCCTCTGTATCTTGCAATCTGCTGAACGTCTTTGTCTCCACGTCCGGAAAGATTGATAATCATAATCTGGTCTTTGTTCATAGTAGGTGCGATTTTGAGTGCGGCAGCTACGGCATGAGCAGACTCAATCGCCGGAATAATGCCTTCTGTTTTCGAGAGATATTCAAAAGCCTGAACCGCTTCTTCGTCAGTAATGCAGACATAATCTGCACGGCCTGTTTCATGCAGATAAGCATGTTCAGGACCGATGCCGGGATAATCCAGTCCGGCAGAAATGGAATATACCGGTGCAATCTGGCCTTCATCATTTTGCAGGAATATGGATTTCATGCCATGGAAGATGCCCAAGTCGCCTTTTGTGAGTGTAGCAGCATGAAATTCTGTATCAGCACCTTTTCCGGCAGCTTCTGCGCCCACCAGTCTGACGGAAGTATCCGGAATGAAATCATAGAAAATACCCATAGCATTTGAGCCGCCGCCGACACATGCCACAACGCAGTCAGGAAGACGGCCTTCAGCCTGAAGCATCTGCTGTTTGGCTTCTTCGCCGATAATTTTCTGAAAATCACGCACCATGGTCGGATAGGGATGAGGCCCCATGACAGAGCCGATGCAATAGAAAGTGGTTGCAATATTGGTTGCCCAGTCTCTCATAGCTTCGTTGATAGCATCTTTCAGCGTAGCTGTACCAGAATCAACACCAGTTACTTTTGCGCCGAGCAGTTCCATTCTGTAGACGTTCAGAGCCTGACGCTCCATATCTTCACGTCCCATATAGACTTCGCATTCCATATCAAAATAAGCGCATACAGTAGCAGTAGCTACACCGTGCTGACCTGCGCCGGTTTCGGCAATAACACGCTTTTTACCCATTTTTTTAGCCAGAAGCACCTGACCAAGCGCATTGTTAATCTTGTGAGAACCAGTATGATTTAAATCTTCACGCTTGATATAAATTTTCGGACCGCCAAGGTCTTTAGTCATCTTGTCAGCATAGTACAGCAGAGACGGACGGAATGCATAATTATGATATAAATTCTGCAATTCCTTGAGAAATTCGGGGTCTTTGCTGTATTTTTCATAGGCCTCCTGTAATTCCGAGACCGCATTCATGACAGTTTCGGGAACATACTGACCGCCGAAATTGCCGAATCTTCCGATTTTGCTCATAAATAAAATCCTTCTTTCTTAATTTTTGATGATTTGTATGAGGTTTTTGATTTTGTCAATATCTTTATGTTTGTTAGTTTCGACACTGCTGGAAACATCCACGCCAAACGGGTGAACTTCTTTGACAGCATCAGAAACGTTTTTAACTGAAATTCCGCCGGCGAGAAAAAATGGCTTTTCCGGCCGGTTATTTATGATAATATCCCACGGCGCAAGCGTGCCCGTTCCGCCATGACTGACGGCTGAAAAGCTGTCAAGCACTAATTTATCAACAGGGAGTGTATCTGCTTTGAGAATATCTTCTGCTGTACGAACCCGAACAGCTTTCCAGATTTCACCGTGAAAGATGTTCCGGAGTTCCTGAATATAGGTTGTAGTTTCTTCACCATGAAGCTGAATTACATTTAATTCTTCGTGATAGGCGCATCTTTTGATTTCTTCAATAGGTTCATTGACGAAAACACCAACAGTCTGAATTTTTTTGTCAAGGTAAGATTGCAGTTCATAAAAAGTCCCCATAACAATACTTCTGCCGAAACCGCCGGAGAGAATAAAGCCTGCATAATCCGGCGGATACTGATTCAGAATTGCAATATCATTCAGGGTTCTGTTTCCGCAGATTTTGATTGCCGTTTTCATGTCGTACCCTTTCGGAGTGCATGAAGCGTTTCGGTAATGTGATTGCTTCTCATAAGCGTTTCGCCGATTAAGACGGCATCTGCACCGTTTTTCTGAACAGTCAGCATATCCGCATTGTTTCTGATTCCGCTTCCTGAAACTAGAAGCTGACCGGCTTGTTTCATGGAAGCCAGTTCTGCGGTAGTTTGCAGGTCAACTTCAAAAGTCTTGAGATTCCGGTTATTGACACCGATAAGCTTCGGATTGAGCTTCTGAACGGTTTCCATTTCCTCACGGGTATGGACTTCAATCAGGCAGTCAAGACCGAGTTCATGCGCCAAATCAAAATAGCTTTTCATTCTGGAATATTCCAGAACAGAAGCAATCAGCAGAACTGCCGATGCTCCTAAATATTTTGCTTCATAAATCTGATATTCATCAATGATAAAATCTTTCCGGAGAATTGGAATATTGACCGTATCAGCGATATGTTTCAGATATTCGCTGTTGCCCTGAAAATAATGTTCCTCTGTCAGGCAGGAAATGCAGTCCGCACCGGCGGATTCATACTCTTTTGCGAGTTCGGCAGGATGAAAATCCGGACGAATCAGGCCTTTTGAGGGAGAAGCTTTCTTGACTTCGCAGATGCAGGATAAGCCGGATTGTTCCAGAGCTTTGATAAATTCAGGCTTCTGAGGCGCATTTTCAGCAAGAATACGCATTTCCGCAGGAAAAATGCGTTCTTTTTCTGCATCAAGCTGAATCTGACGCTGTTTGCAGATTTCATCTAAAATCATGATATTACTCCATTTCATTGGTAAACTTCACGAATTCTTCAAGTTTGGCAAGTGCCGAGCCATTATCAATGGCTTCAGAGGCTTTCCGGATGCCTTCTTTCAGCGTTTCAGCCACACCATAAGTATAAAGCGCAGCACCGGCATTCATCAGAACAATATCACGTTTCGCACCAGTGACAGTGCCTTCGAGAATACCTCTGGTAATAAGAGCATTTTCGGCAGGCGTACCGCCTACAATTTCAGATTTGTCATAGCGTTTCAGACCGAATTCTTCGGGAGTGATTTCGTAAGTTCTGATTTCTTCGCCGTTGACTTCAGTCACAGTAGTAGCATCAGAAATGGAAATTTCATCCATGACATCATTACCAAAAACGACCATAGCTCTCTTGATGCCAACTTGCTGGAGCACTCTTGCCATGATTTCGGTCAGGGATTTTTCATAAACGCCAAGAACGATATAATCTGCTTTGGCCGGATTGGTCAGAGGGCCTAAGATGTTGAAAACTGTCCGGACAGCAAGCTGACCTCTGACAGGGCCTACAAAACGCATACTTGCGTGATAGCTCTGGGCAAACAGGAAAGAAAGATGTGTAGTTTCAAGACATTTTTTAGCCTGTTCCGGTTTAGAGGCGATTTTCACGCCGAGAGCTTCAAGAACATCGGCCGCACCGCTTTTGCTGGAAACGCTTCGATTTCCGTGCTTTGCAACTTTTGCGCCGGCGGCTGCCGCTACAAATGCCGATGTGGTCGAGATATTGAATGAGGCACAATGGTCACCGCCTGTACCGACAATATCAATGCTGTTATTCTCATCCGGAACAAGACTAGCTTTTGCTCTCATGCCTTTTGCGAATCCGGCGATTTCGTCCGGAGTTTCGCCTTTGGTAGCAAGTGCCGTCAGAACAGCGGTAATCTGAAGCTGAGAAGCTTCACCACTCATAAGCATATCCATGCAGTCTTCTGCTTCCTGTAGAGTAAGATTCTGCTTTTGCATGAGCTTTTGATAATAGGGCTTGAGATTAACTTTTTTATGTTCAGGTTCGGCTTTCAGAATTCCGGCGATGACTAAGAAATTCCGGAGAATCTGCTTTCCGTCACTTGTCAGTACAGATTCCGGATGAAACTGCAAACCATAGGTCGGATGTTCGTTATGTGCAACGGCCATTACCTGACCGTTTTCATCCAGTGCAGTAACACGCAGACAATCCGGCAGAGAAGTTTCATCTGCAATCAAAGAGTGATAGCGGCCTGCCATAAACGGAATCGGGAGCTGACGAAACAACGGATGTTTTTCTTCAAAACGGATTTTGCTGGACTTTCCGTGCATAAGCTGATGTGCCGGAATAATTTTTCCGCCGAATGCCTGCACAATCGACTGATGTCCCAGACAAACACCAAGAATCGGGATTTTTCCGGAAAATGTCTTTATCGTATCAATAGAAATGCCGGCGGAATCCGGATAGCCCGGCCCCGGAGAAATCAGGATAGCTTCGGGGTTGAGGGCTTTGATTTCGTCCAGTGTGATGGCATCATTTCTCCTGACCAGAATATGGGGATAAAGTTCGCCGAGATACTGGCAGAGATTATATGTGAAAGAATCATAGTTGTCAATCACTAAAATCATGACTGTCTCGCCTCCTTAATGGCATTGAGCATAGCTTTGGCTTTGTGAGTGGTTTCAGCGAATTCTTTTTCGGGGTCGGAATCGGCAACGATACCTGCACCGGCCTGTATATAAGCCTTTCCGTTGCGGAACAGAACAGTTCTGATAGCAATACAGGTGTTCATATCACCGTTATAGCCGAAATATCCGACTGTACCGCCGTAAAGACCACGCTTTCTGTTTTCGAGTTCGTCAATAATTTCCATCGCTCTGACTTTCGGTGCACCGGAGAGCGTTCCGGCCGGAAGAACAGCCTGCAATGCGTCCAAAGGCTGGCAGTCCGGACGGAGTCTGCCTTTGACATCGGAAACCAGATGCATTACTTTGGAATAACGTTCCACATACATGAAATCCGTCACTTCGACAGAACCGTATTCACTGACACGGCCGAGGTCATTTCTGCCTAAATCGACAAGCATAGTATGTTCTGCCTTTTCTTTTTCGTCAGCAAGGAGAGATTTTTCAAGAGCAATATCTTCCTGATGATTTTTTCCTCTGGGGCGTGTGCCGGCAATAGGCCGTGTGGAAGCGATGCCGTCAGTGACTTTCACGAGCAGTTCGGGAGAAGCACCGGCGATTTCATAGTCTTTTGTCTTGAAGTAATACAGATATGGTGAAGGGTTTGTAGCTCTCAAACGGCGGTACACTTCAAAACTGGACGGCGGATTTTCAATTTCAAAACGCTGGGAAAGCACTACCTGAAAAATATCACCGGCATAGATTTTTTCTTTTGCCTGATTTACCATAGAGATATATTCTTCTTTGGTGACATTCGAGCCTACACGGACAGCCGGTTCATCATCCCGAAACTGACCCTTGCAGTGACAACTGTCAATTTTAGCAGCAATTTCCGCAGCACGGAATTCTGCTTTTTTATATTGTTCTTCAAGATTCTGAGAAGCATTCAGATTGATAATTACCATGGCATTGCTGTTCAGATGGTCATAAGCGACAAGTTCTTCATAGCCGAACAGGTGAATATCGGGCATCTGAATATCATCTTCCGGAATATTGATTAATTTTTTTTCTGTGTATCTGACAGTATCATATCCGAAATAGCCAATCAAGCCACCTGTAAAATAGGGAAAATTTTCAAATTTCGGAGAAGTTCTGGCATCAAGCAGGGACTGTAAACGGGAGAACGGATTTTCTTCTGTTACGGTTTCGCTTGTGCCGTTTGCAGTAAGATGCATCTGTGCACCATGTGTGCGGATTTCCTGTGCGGGATGGAATCCGATAAAGGAATATCTGTCCCACTGTGTGCCGTTGTTGACACTTTCCAGCAGAAATGCATTTTCCTCGCCTTCGGATAATGCGGTATAAATGCTGATAGGCGTCTGATGGTCTGCCGGAAATGTGAAAAATACCGGAATTGCGGTATAAGTTTCCGCAAGTTTTTTGACTTCTTCCAATGAGGGAAATAACATGATAAATCCTCCTTCTGAAATAATATAAAAAATTAATCAGAGAATGCGCATAAAAAAAGACAACCTTCCCAATACTATGGGACGATTGACCGTTGTGCCACCCAATTTCAGATAATTCGACAAAATTACCCCTTTGTTCAGATACTGACATATCCTACCCTTATAACGCAGGGAAAGCGGCGCAGGATACTGAAAATGTTCTCCTTTGCTCCTCACAGACCCATTCATTTCAAAGCATATATACCGCATTTTCACCAGCTAACGGCTCTCTAAATACTGTGTTATGAAATTACTTGCTTCTGTTCTCAGGATTTGATTTATTAAAAACTACACTTAGTATAGCATATCTGAAATCATTTGTCAAGAGGTTTTTTCAAAAAAATTAAAAATATTTTTCAGAAACTACTTGCCATTTCTGAATAAAAATGGTATAATAACTAAGAACGTATCTGTTTCATAATATGCTGATATAATATTATAACAAAAAAGAAAGGGTAATCTAAACATGAGTAGAACTTCAGCGGTACGTCATTCTCACACTGCTTCGAGGGAACGGGAACAGGAAACGGCAAAAAGAGATTATACAAAATGGGTAAAACGGATATTGTCTCTGTTAAGCCCCCTGTACTGCGCATTTGTTATTTTTTTTGCCTATCATTCTGTTTTTTATAAGCTGGTATTAATCGACACCGCAAAAGCCTGTATGATTGTAACAGGAATTTCCGTTCTGGCCGTGGCAGTAATGCTGTATACACGAGAACAGCTTCTGACAAAATTATGCAGTCTGATTATGCTTCCCGTAATGGTCTTTCCGGTGATGATTTATTTCGGACAATGGGCAGTGCTTGCCCCGATGCTCGCAGTTTCACTGGTGATTTTCTTTCTGTCCGGCTTCGGAGAAACCGCCAAAACCGTGTGGGGTACAATCTTTCTGTTGATTTACTTACTCGGTGCGCTGGTCTATTTTGTCGTCACTTCAATGTTTGCGCCGTCTACTGTAACTACACTGGTACAGGAAGGCGTTTCACCGTCCGGACTGTATCGCTATGAAGTTTTCAATACTACAGACAGTTCCAACGGAAGCACAAAAGTCAGCGTGGAAAGCAATACCATGGATAAAGTCTATTATCGCCTGTTCTGGTTCAAAATCCGTGGCCTGTCCCATGATGTCGTTATGGAACGCCCACTCAGAGAACCAGAAGATATTCAAATTACTTGGGATACCAAATCCCGTCAGGAAATTACCGAAGAACTGGAAGCTATCTCCGAAAATGTAGAAGTAACTCTAACAGACCACCAGATGGACATACTCGGCAGAGATGCCTATCAGGTGACTTTCAGCAATGGGGATGTGATTTCCATGAAACAGGCGGATTATCATCAGACTGTCATCACACTCGGCGCAAAAGAACAAGAAGTTCTGGATACTGACAAAACAGAACTTAAACTCGATGAACTCAGTGATAAAGCCAAAACAAAGCTTGGCATTACTATCGAAGATTTCAAAACCATAAAGCTTGCTGACCTCACGGACGATGACCTTGCAACGCTGGGCATTCCGGAGCAGGGCGATGTGATGTATTATAACGATAAAGTCGTATTCCGGTATTATATTGCGATTCTGGAACAATATTTCGATATTTCCAAGCAGGAAATCACAATTCTTTAAAAATTTTAATCAATTCACGCTCTGTTCTTAAAACAGGGCGTTTTTTTGTTTAAATCATCTTGACATTTGGAAAAATCTGTGATAAAATAAATGTATCATAAATTATATAGGAGGATTTATCAACATGAGCGAATTTTTCAAGGATATTAAAAAAATCCCTTACGAGGGAAAAGGCTCTGATAACCCGTTAGCATTTAAATATTATAATCCCGATGAAGTTGTTGCCGGCAAACCTATGAAGGAACAGCTCAAGTTTGCGCTCTCTTGGTGGCATACTATGGGCGGTGATGGTACGGATATGTTCGGTGTCGGAACAGCCGATAAAACATGGGGACAGGCTGACCCCGATGCAAGAGCTATCGCAAAGGTGGATGCCGCTTTTGAAATTATGGACAAACTCTCTATCGAATATTACTGCTTCCATGACAGAGACTTATCCCCCGAATATGGTTCTCTGAAAGAAACAAATGAAAAACTCGATAAAGTCACTGATTATATCGCAGAACGCCAGAAGGCTGACCCGACTAAAAAACTCCTCTGGGGTACTGCAAAATGCTTTGACCATCCGAGATATATGCACGGTGCAGGCACTTCTCCGAGTGCGGATGTTTTTGCTTATGCGGCTGCACAGATTAAAAAGGCTATCGAAGCCACTGTCAAGCTCGGCGGTAACGGCTATGTATTCTGGGGTGGCCGTGAAGGCTATGAAACTCTGCTCAATACCAACATGGGACTCGAACTCGATAATATGGCTCGTCTCATGACTATGGCGAAGGATTACGGCAGAAGCATCGGTTTTACCGGTGATTTCTATGTTGAACCCAAACCGAAAGAACCGACTAAACATCAGTATGACTTCGATTCTGCAACTGTCATCGGCTTCCTGAACAAATACAATCTTCAGAATGATTTCAAACTCAATATTGAAGCCAATCATGCAACACTTGCACAGCACACATTCCAGCATGAACTTCGTGTTGCAAGAGTGAACGGCATGTTCGGTTCTATTGATGCCAATCAG
>JAFRMZ010000124.1 GCA_017430465.1 Oscillospiraceae bacterium | reverse complement strand
TCAATTGCTTTTTTTCATATTGAATCTGTCAGTTTTCAGCAGGCTTTTTCTGTCTTTTCATCAGTTTGTTCTGTTGAAAAACGTCTTAAGAGAACTCCTCTCCAGTTACTCAATTTTCATTTAGGTTAGTGCATATGGGGAACTGCACCTTCTTACAGAAAATCAGCAGAGACAGCTGTGTCAGTATCTGATGAAACATCTAAATTCCACATCGCTTTGTGTTCTGATGAGCCTGTATACTGGTTTGAGAGTCGGTGAAGTCTGCGGTTTGAAATGGTCTGATATAGACTTTGAGAAAAGTATTCTGATTGTCAGCAGAACAGTCCAGAGAATCCATTCAGAACATGGCACCAGAATTCTGATTGATACACCGAAAAGCAGAAGTTCTCAGCGTTCTATTCCGATTCCGGAATTTCTGATGACTCTGCTCAGAAAGTTCAGAAATCAGGATGATTTCTATCTTCTGTCCGGAAGTGCATCAGTCACAGAACCACGTACAATGCAGAACCGATTTAAGTCAATTCTCAAAAAAGAAAATCTGCCGTCAGTGAATTATCACAGTCTGCGGCATATGTTCGCCACAAACAGCATTCAGGCTGGATTTGATGTCAAGACCCTATCCGAAATCTTAGGACATGCCACGGCAGAAACAACGCTCAACCGCTATGTTCACTCTTCTATGCAGAGAAAAGCAGACTGCATGAATCTGCTGAAATTAGCCGCTTAACGTATATTTGCCGTCAGAATTCTTGTCGGATATATTCCGGATAATGGCTTGACTGCAATAAATCCGATTTCTGTTACAGCAATTGCCGGAATTTGCGAAATTTTTTAGGATTGTATATTATTAATTATATACCAAAACGCTTGGTAATATCAAGTGAAATTTATAATCAGGAGGCTTCATAATGTCTATGGAAGAAAATAAGGAATGGATTGAATACATTCAGAGACTGAAAGCACAAGTGCGTGGTATGGATGATATTATGTCCATGGCAGGTAATTCTTATGGCTTGATTAATGAAGATATGATTTCTGGAACAAACGGTGCAGATGGAATCCGTGAACTTCGTGAGAAAGCGGCAAAATTATGTAGAAAACTAGAAACGAGAGAGTTTGAAATTGCAATTGTAGGTCTTGAAAAAGCAGGAAAAAGCACGTTTGCCAATGCAATGATGATGAATGATATTCTTCCGTCAAAACCAGCTCGGTGTACATATACTGCTACCAGTATCCGTTATGGTGAATCTAATCATGCAGAAGTTGTGTTTTATTCGCACGAAGAATTTGAACGTAATTTTCGTGAAAATCTTGGTGTAATGGGAATCGAACATTCCGCTTCTCTCAGTTACAGAACTTTATCAGAAAAAGAATATCAAGAGAAGTTTGATAAGTTATCAGACGAAAAAAAAAGACTCTATGGCACAACAATTCATGAAGATGTGATGGCAATTCTGAAAAACAGCCAGAATCTTATGAAATATATTGGAAGTTCCAGAAGAACATTTCATGGAGAAGAACTGACAAGTGAAACATTCAAGAATTTTATTGAAAATCCTGCTTATGCAATTGCAGTAAAAGAAATTACAATTCACTCTGAAAAATTTGAAAATATGCCTCATGCGGTCATTTATGATGTGCCTGGTTTCGACTCTCCTACGCAGATGCATAAAGAGCAGACAAAAGCAAGAATGAATTCGGCAGATGTCATTGTACTGGTAGCAGGAGCAGACAGACCCAGCCTGACAGGTCCGCAGCTGGATATTTTTGACCGTGAAGCGGATGACGATGGGATTCGGTTCAATGAAAAAATCTTTGTGTTTGCAAACAGAGCAGATATTGCTGTCACGTTGGATAAGTCTGTAACATTAGCTGAAAATATCAGCAAATTAAAAGAAGAACTAAGAAAGTATCGGATTGTAGACTCTGCTTATCTTGACAAGCGTGTTATCCCTGGTTCCGCTAAAGCAAAACTTTTTTCAGATAAAGTAGCAATGGAAATTCTGAAAAGTGCTGGTATCGATGACGGTGTTGATAAGATGATTTTTCTGTTAAATCAATATTATGATAATGAACGTTTCGAGGCTATGAAAAAGCGTGTCAATACGATTCAGTCACAGATTCAGAATATGTTCGAAAAAGTATTTGAACGTCAGCAGGTGACAACTGTCAGCAATGAAGACTATCTGTCAAGAGAATTATTTGCAGATTTATATAGAAATGCAATTAGTTCAATACGTCCTGCACTGGATACCTATAAAGCAGAATTGACTCAGAAATACAGTTCCCCGAATCTTCCGATTACACAAAAACTGAAAGAGGATGTCATTGCAAAAATTACGCCTGAAATCTATGGTGTAACGGACGAAGAAATGATACGGGCAAGAAATGCCAAGCTCACAAATAACGGAATTTCTGTCATGTCAGAAGTGGAAGCAGAACTGAGATGTACGAAATACAGAGATATGTTTGATGATTTTGTCAATCATGTCGTTACGCTTTCAGCAGATGAACATAAAGAATGTAATGATAGAATTATCAATATATTTATGGAAGGTCTCGGCATTACACAGTCAAATATGAACTATGACAGACTTCGCAGTTCCGTAGAAGAACTGGTAACCAGTCAGAAAGAATCAGAAGGCAATGCCGGATATTACCGCAGTCTTGTGGAACGGTTCTCTAGTGATTTGTTTGAAATTCTGATTCGGTTAAGTCTTGGGGATTTGGCAAGATGGCATTACTTTGAGGATGAACTTTCCAATTTCTACAGCCTTGCCATGTTTGATGTTAACCGGAACATCTATCTGCCTATCGACAGACAGCCGCTGTATTATGCGATTTTGTTCCAGGACAGAAAGTATGCAGATATGCAGAAATATGTGGAGGATACTCTGCATGAAATTATGATGCTTCTTAATGTGAAAGAAGCAGATGAAGAACTGATAACAGTTGCAAGACGATACGCTTTCGCAAAACTGGATAAAGCTGCCGACGAAATCAGAACAAAATACAGTAACAAAAACAGAGAAAGAGACAGTATCCTGCGTCGCATCAACAATGAACTGGAAGATTTACAGACAGAAGATTCTTCTGAAAGTTCAGAAAAAATTGATATTGATTTCTATCAGAATTTCTTTAAAGATAAAAGAGATAAAGATGAAACAGAACTGCGGACACAGATTGAAACTGACATCGAAATCTTACAGCAGGTACTCCATAATGTTGCTGTCAATGCTATCAACATTGAAAAACCGTTCCGTTTTCTGGAAACACATATGATTGAAAAAATGAAAGCCATTCTGGACAGCAGAGAATTTTCTGTTTTCCTGAATATGAATATTTCCCTCATATTAGCGGAACAGTTCCGTGATATTGAGGAAGAAGAAAATAAACGCCGGATTCGCCGTGACATCTGTCAGAAAATAAAAACAATTCTTGAACAGATGAAATATGTTGATTTAATAGCTGTATAAAGGAGAAACTATGGAAATTATTGTATTAAACCAGCCAGAGATAAAAGATGCTCAACAGATTGTGGATAAAAAATTATCTTCTAAATCAAAAGAAGAAGTAATTTTCGTTGCTGATTTGGATGCTGTATCTATGGAAAAAAATGAAAAATTCCTCTGGAAATATATCGAGGTTTTAGAACTTACTGTTGAAAAACAACTGAAAATCAAAATCTGTCAGGAACTGAAAAATCTGAATGTCCTGGTAAAATATACAGGCAAAGCCGAGGAAGAATCCAAAGAAATCCATGAACTCAGTGAACTTCTGAAAGTGCTGGATATGGACAATGACACACTTGTCATTGTCCGTGGTGATAAGAATGTCTATGGGGATGATGCTAAAGTCAAAGCACAGGTTAGTGACATTGTACAGCAGCTGATTTATCTGAATTTCCCATTGGCAAAAATTCAGGTCATGAGTGAAAAAGAGGCTGAAAACATAGAAAGAATCCACGATTTTGAAGAGCATGTACAGGAGTATGCTGAGAAAATTGAGGAGAGCATGAGAAATCTTCAAAACACTTCGGATGATGAATTCAGATATAAAGCAAAAATTCTGGGGCGTATCAGTGAAATTAAGGATTATCTCCGGGAAGCAAGAAAAAATGAACTGAATATTGTGATAGCAGCCAGCAAAAAATCCGGCAAAAGTGTCGTTGTGGATGGAATTATCGAAC
>JAFRMZ010000002.1 GCA_017430465.1 Oscillospiraceae bacterium | reverse complement strand
TATAACTGCAATTCCGGCAGGAATCAGCACAACTCCGGAATTCAGAACGAATCCGGCAACCGTCAGCGCAGAAATATCTGCAATGGAATCCAGCTTGCTGAATGCTTTATATAAAATATAAATCAGCGGAAATGCCGTCAGGCAGATTAAAAGCCACTGCATGACAACTGTATTTTTGCTTTTTTCCAGAAACGTTTCCAGCGAGACTGTTTTTTTCATTTTCCAGACTATCAGAATATATGTCATGCTGAAAATTATCAGCACTCCGCTGGTGATTAATACAATCTGGGTGATGTTCTGTATTGTGATATGCTGATTGAACACAAAACGATAATTATTCATTGTATAGAACGGCTGGACATGCCTCATCATCAGATAGCTGATAAGATACCCTACTACAGAAAACAACAGCATAGAAGCAAAGACTTTCTGTTTTGTGAAGAAATACATTCCTGCATAGATTATCATCACATAGGGCATTACTGTATAGATAGAAACATGATAACAGCTAAATACTGCTATCGGAACAATAGAATACACATAGCTTTCCGGATGGTTTTTCTCTGTCAGGAAATATAAAAACAGCAGTATCAGGACAGCAAGGAACATCTCGGTCAGAGAGGATTTAGCAACCCATATCACCACCGGAGACAGGGCAGTCAGCACGGAAGCCGTCAGTTTAGAAAATGTTTTCAGTTTCAGATTATCACAGACAAAACAAATCAGAAAAATACTCAGCAGATAGAAAACCGTCTGAATTTCCGCCATGTGTTCGATACCGGTCAGCGTCCCCCACAAAGCAAGCAGTGCTGCATAAGTCGGTATGCCGTGATAAATTCCGGATACCGGACTGACCTCACGGTCGTAGACGGTTTCCGGATATTCTTCGTTTGGAATATCATAGCCGACCAGCTTGTTATGCACGGCAATCCGGAAATTTTCTCTTGCTTCATCGGATTCCAGAAGCTGATATTCTTCAAAATCCTGCTGGCGTTCATCATAGCCGTTCATAAAATTAATAGCCACACACTGATAAACACCCTCATCCTGTCCCATGCCGAACAGTTCGTTTTTCTGACTGACAAAAGGCAGGCCTATCAGGACAGCCAGCAAAGGAATGACAAAAACTTTCAGTTCCTTTTCCGGACTGAATCCGGCTTTCAGTTCCTGAAGCGGAACTTTCCGGCAGGTAAGCACTGCCGTCAGAAAGGCAACGGCATCTGTAAAACAAGTGGCCTGTATGCCTCTTTCAAGCTGATACACATTCAGAAGAAACAATAGCATTGTACTGAATACATACGAACTGAAAAACCATGAAATCCCCAGTGTCAGAACCTCTGCGATGTGCTTTTTATGAAACAGAATACAGCTTGTTGCCAGACTCAGGAACATGCTGACGGCTGTCAGAATCAGAATTGTATTCATAGGCGTTCCTCTTGTCGTTTTTCAATTTTTTCAAAGAACGACCGGTATTTTTCCGTGATGACATTCCAGTCGAAATGCTTCATGACATAATCCCTGCCGTTTTCGCCCATGATGCCGGATTCTTCCGGATGATGCAGAAAATAATTCAGACAGCCTTCAAATTCAAAATAGTCGTTGAAATACAGACCGCCGTTGGATTCCTGTACAAAATTCTTTGTGACAGCGCATTTATCATGAACCAGTACAGGCCGATGACAGAGCCAGCTTTCCATGATAACCAGCGAAAAGCTTTCGTTTTTGGACGGCTGACATAATATTTCCGATGCACCGTATGCATTATATTTATCCTGAATATCGACAAAACCTAAATCTATGGTATCTTTCTTAGCACTCTCCGGAATGTGAATTTCTCCACCTCCGATGAGCACTAATTTCAAATCCGAAGGATTTCGTTTTTTGAATTCTCCGAAATAATTCAGAAGTGTGTGTACATTTTTTCCGGAATCTTTTCTTCCGGCATAGAGGATAAATTTCTCCTGAATTTTAAATTTCTTCCGGAAATCATCCGGAGAAGTCTGCAAGCCGACATCCATGCCGATACCCATCACAATTTTTTCGACATTGGAAATATCATAAACTTTTTCAGTTAATTCCAGTTCAGGGCGGGCATTGAATATCATGCCGGCAACCTGCGGATATAATTTTTTATAAATCTGCATATAGAGATAAGCTTCATCATGAAAGCAGGGAATCATGACAGCCTTTTCCGGACACTGTGCAATGCCGTAATAAGTCGTTCCGAACATGTACGGAATATACACAAATGCAGTATATTCGTCTTTATGTTCTGCGATATAAGCATATAAATCCGGACTGTTTATCATCTCACGGATAAAAATTTTTTCTTCGGGTTCAGTTGGCTGAATCCTGTTCATGAGCTTTAAATTGACTTCATCGAAAGCTCTGGTATCACGTTTCCGGACTTTGAATCTCCGGACAGGAATTTCCTGAATGATTTCGATACCTTCCGGATAATAATCCTCATTCCAGTCGCTGACGAATTCCCGAACGCAGGTTGTCAGAATCTCGACATTCATGCCGGCCTGATGCAGATGTTTTGTGACTTCACGGGTTTCCATTTCCGCACCGCCGGGAATTTTTTCAGCATACCACGGAATAACAAATGCTATTTTCTTCATGTTGATTTCTCCTGTAGAAAACTCCTGAGCTGACCTGCAAACAGAGTTTTGATTTTTTCATACTGAAAATCCTGCAAGCGTTCGTTCTGATTGGCGATAATCTGATTTCTGAGTCTGGTATCAGACAGAATTTTCTGCATTAAAAGAGCCACTTCGGCAGGATTTTTAGAATCGGTGAGGAATCCGCTTCCGCCGAG